>LJUD01000035.1 GCA_001304035.1 bacterium SM23_31
TATAGACCTTACCGTCGGGCATTATCATAAGAAAAAAACTTGAAACCACACTCGAGCCTTCTGCTAAGCCGATTATTTGAATTGCTGCACGGATAACATCGCTCGTGGCATGAGCTGCTCCTGCCACGCTGCCGTCGGTTTGTCCTTTACGAACCGTCATAGCCCCAAAAAATAGGGGATCGGTAATAGTATTTCGTGCGGTCTCCTGTGATATTCCTTTGTGTTTCCGCAGGGTATAATATTCCTGGGCGAAATCTTCGATATCCTCCGAGTTATCCGGATCAATTATCGTAATTCCGGAAAGATCGACGCCGTTCTGCTTCGCAAGGTTACTTACCGGATCAGGGTTGCCAAGTATAATCGGTGTTACTATTTTTTCGTTATGTAAAACCTCCGCTGCCCTGAGCGTGCGAGGTTCGTCACCTTCCGGAAAGACAATACGCTTGTCAAGCCATTTGGCTTTTTTAATTATCTGTTCAATCATACAAACCTTTCTAAATTTCTATTTGCCGAACTTACGGCACAATTGCTCTGCCACTAAAGGCGAAACAAAATTACTTACATCACCCCCCAATTGGACGATTTCACGTACAATTGATGAATCTAAATAGGTGTGTTTTTCATTGGGCATAAGAAAAACTGTTACAATTTCTTCCCGCAGGCGGCGGTTCATCAGCGCCATCTGGAACTCATATTCAAAATCGGACACTGCACGCAAGCCGCGAATAATTGCACATGCATTTTTACGAACCGCATAATCCACAAGAAGCCCGAAAAAGTCATCCACCTCTGTTTTTTCTTCATATTCTTTTTTTAATTCTTTTATCGATTCTTTTATTTGATATAACCTTTCTTCCACAGTAAAAAGAGGATTTTTGGATATATTCCTCGCTACTGCCACAATTATCCTGTCAAAGATTGAAGCGGCACGTTCAATGACGTCGAGATGTCCATAGGTTATCGGGTCAAATGACCCGGGATAGATCGCAATTTTCACAATTCACCTTTTTTAAAAATTGTTACCTGTGTTTCACCGAACGTTTTTTCCCGCAGCACAGATATGAATGTATCAGGTATATTAATACGGCTGTGCTGTCCATGTTCAAGAACAAAAAACCCCCCGTCCAAAAGAAGTCTGGTATGCGAAATAGCTTTGAGAAGCTGTGAAAAACGATCGTAATTATAAGGTGGATCTGCGTTTATTATGTGGAAACTGAATTTAGTAGAATGACGGCGGCGCAGGAAATGCACCACCTCTTCATTAATAATTTTTGTATTCGCAACCTGATTAACATTACGGAGGTTCTTTCGAATTAATACACATGTAGCGTTGTCTACAAATACTGCGAACTTACTGCCGCGGCTAATCGCTTCAATGCCCATGATTCCGGTTCCGGCAAATAAATCCAAAAACCGCGAGCCCGGAATGTAAGGTTCTAAAATTTGAAAAATCCATTCTCTGATTTTTCCTGTTGTTGGGCGAACAGCGGTATCAGAACTCACCTTTATCGGAGTTCCTTTATATCGCCCGGCATTTACTTTCATGTTCGGTTTACATTATTATCTCGAAATTAAAATTAAGTTCCGATACCTCATTACTTTTACTGCGGTTCTTACTAAGACCGGAAATTTTGGTTATATTTATCGATAGCCCTTTTTCCTTGATGTCATTCAGAAATTGCAGAATATTAGCTTCTGTTCCTGAAAATTTTATCCAAACGGGGATAAACATTAAATTTCCCCGTTCAGTTGGGGCTGCTTCGGTCTGTTCTTTTATCGTTAATTTGTACTGTTTTGATAATGAATTAATTGCATTACGATTTGCTTCGGGAGTCGCATATTCCTTTGACGGCGTAACTTCGGGCAGTTCTGCATCGGGTTTTTGTGCGCTCGAAAAGGCTTGTAATAATCTATCTTTTGGTATAAAATTAAAACTGTACACAGGGAGCCCACGCCTGACAGCGGTCTCTGTATCGAACATTTGTGTATCATTTTCTGTTTCTATTTCTGAAATGATACTGTTCCGGCGCACGGATAAAATATTATAATTTACATTTGGCGGCAATGAACGTACAAAGGCAGTATACATATTTATATGCTCGATACTGCGTTTGTAGTTCCATGTAACAGGTGTAACCGGTTCAGATACGGACACGGGTTCCGGCACGCGTACAGGTTCGGGTTCAGCCTGTACCGGTTGTTGGGGACCTATTTCCTGTTCGGTTACCGTTTGTTGTTCTTCAGTCGTCCATAAAGTATCCCACATGTTTTTGCTGTAATTTATAATATCTTCTCTGTAACGCAAAAAAGATATCACTATGACAAGTGCGATAATTAACAGAAAAATAAATTGTAGACTGATGGTCTTTCCGGGCTGGAGAGGAACTTCCTCTTTTATGGGAGTAGCGGGTGCGCTCTCTTTTGGTGTTATCTCAGGTATTGTTTTCTGCCCTTTACCGAGCAGGTTGATATCTATCATAGTTTTAATAAGGTGAAATTAATCTGCGAATGAATGTGTTCAATTTACAGTTAGTCCAAGAGCCTCAACATATTCTGAATTATCGGCTAATTGGTTTACTTTATTCTGAAGACTTTTATCAAATCTGACCAATTCGAATGGATTAAACATATATAATTCCTGGTCTGCCGCTTCGATAAATTGTGTAACGCTGTATTTTGTATTCGTTCTATATAAAAAAACACGGTCAAATTGATTCTTGTCCGCGCTGAGTTCATAATCGTTGAATAATGTTTTGAGATTTATAGTAATGAGTTCGAGTACGGAATTGATAAAGTCATTTTGCACCGAATCATCTAAAAACAAATAGTGATATCCAAGAAAAGAGCTGCCTTGCAGTAATGTAAAGACGAGTTTCTGTTCACCAATCTCCACCAGTGCAATATTTTCATTCGGATAAGGTTTGTAATTTACTTCAAAAGTATTAACTGCCGAAATCAAATCTATCGTAACAACCTGCAAATCAATGCCGGCATGCCGGCTCATCTCCCGGAAGAATTCGAGCACTTTTTTTCGAGTACCAACGAGCAGTAACTCTGAGGAAGATTTGCCTATTTTATAATAGTCATAGGCATATTCAGCAACGTTATCGTCTATATATTGTTGCAGTTCCCAGCTCAGGTGAGTCGATAATTCTTTTTCTGAAAGTTCCCTGCTGTATGGGATTTTAATTACGTTTCCTAAACTAAGGTCTAAGGAGATAGATGCATTTTTTGTTGTAATGTTATTATGTATAAGAAGATTTTTCAACTCCGAGCCGATTATTTTCGCACCGGATTCCTGTGTTAACATGTCGACACTGAACGGTATGTCCGGTGTAACATTCAGCAGTGCGGTGACTTTAAAGTTTTTAACTGTCTCTTCTGCCGTCTTTAGAGTCTCAACCAGAAACAAATCTTCACTGCCGAAACTTACGCCGAGTCGCCGGCTTTTTGTGATTTTTGCCATGTATTATTTCCAGGAAACCTCGTTCCCCTGGTCTATCCAACCGTGATTTTTAAACATTTTTTTAAAAAACTTATGAATTTTAATCTCCCTCTCTTCAACCGGGCACTCTATTCTATATTTGTTAGGATCGTCAGGGGAAACGGAGATTATGTAATACTCTCCCGTTGAGGGACATCTAAAAATTGAGTCTATATAAGTAAAGAAAATATTATAAGACTTCAACGTTGTATCAACGAACGTTGAATCAATAAATATAGTTGAATCAACGGCAATAGTCGTATCGATGGTAACAGTTGTATCGATGGTAACAGTTGAATCAACGGTAATAGTTGTATCATAGACAAAAAATGATGTATCGGTATAAATCGGAGTTATCGTATAGGGTAAATGATAATAAGGACGCATCGGTTTGTTTGCCTTGGTTCTATCGACTGAGTCGGTAAGACTGAGAATTTGTAGCAAAGAATCTACTTTATGAGCGAAAACCTGGTTCGTATCCGCAAAGGCTTCTATTTTCTGAACGCTGTCTGCAAATGCTGCGTTAAAAGAAAAATATTGAATCTGTGCGGTATACAACGAATGGAGTCGAAAGCGGCATTCATCTTCTTCATTCTGTTCTTCATTCCAGAGTTTCTTCGGCAGATAAATAGAATAAGCAAGTACACAAGCAAGAACTACGATTATCAGCTTTAAAATGATCGATCCCTTAATCTTCGGATAAGCCATTATACCTCTCCATTATCAATAACAAATGTAACATGAGTATTTAACCAGAAGCAATAGTAGATGTTTTAATACGTTACTATTCGCGTCTTTAATAATTGTCCATTGCAGTAGTTTTAAAATAGTCCTGATAACAAATGTTTTTTATATCTTAAAATAAGATATAATAAAATTTATTAAAGTCTAACAAATTAGTTACTAAAAATTAAAAAGTCAAGCACGTTTTTTCATATTTAAATCCCGATAAAAATATTGGATTTTATTGCAAAATCTTTTTACATTAATATAATGTTTGGTATATCTATTTTCATTGATTAATTTTAACAATAAGATAAAAAGCATTGATTTAAACAGGCTTCTTTCATCCGGCGCAATAATACAATAAGAAAACATCTGTATTATTTTTCGTTGTTCTTTTTTCCGTGACCTTTAACATTACTGCCGGTTTTTCATTTAATCTATAACTCCAAATTTAACAAAAGGAGGCAACATGGTACTCAAACTCATAAAAAAACATTCCAAAAAAATCGGTCTGCCTCCCGGATCGATGGTTTTTGTGGGGGAAAAAAAGGCTGAAACTACAAAAAAATCACTTATTGATTATGACCAGGAACATTGCGATGTTCGCGAGTTGCAATCGATCGAAGAAGCTTTCCCATTCAAGGACACACCAACGGTTACATGGCTTAATATTTGTGGTCTGCACGATACAAGTACTTTAGAAAAAATCAGCAGGCATTTCGATATTCATCAACTGGTTATGGAAGATATCGTCAATACGGATCATCGCCCCAAAATCGAAGTATTTGATAATTATGTATTCAGCATAATAAAAATGATCGCGTATGATAATGAGAAAGATGAACTGAAAATTGACCAACTAAGCCTGATTTTGGGGGAAAACTTTGTTATCACATTTCAAGAATATGAAGATGATATATTTGATCCTCTCCGAAAACGAATAAAAAACAGCATCGGACGCATTCGCACAAGAGGTCCCGACTACTTATTTTATGCTCTGTTGGATATTACGACAGATTATTATTTCTCGATACTGGAAACTCTCAACATCAAAATTGAGTATGTCGATGACAATGTTGTAGAAAATCCGGATCCCTCCCTGGTTGGATCAATTCAAAAAATAAAAAGAGAAATTCTATTTTTGCGTAAATCCATCTGGCCCCTCCGCGAGATGGTAAATACTCTAATCAGGGAAGAACATCATCTTATTAAAGAATCAAATTTACCATATTTTACCGACCTCCATGATCATACCATTCAGGTGGTTGAAACTTTGGATATCTTCAGGGATATGGTTATTGGTATTCTTGATTTATATAATTCAAGCATCAGCAACAGGATGAACGAAGTCATGAAAGTATTAACCATAATTGCCACGATATTTATTCCTTTAACACTGATTGTGGGCATCTATGGAATGAATTTTGAGTATATGCCGGAGTTAAAAATGCGTTGGGCCTATCCTGTTCTTTGGAGCATAATGATATGTATCTTTATAGGTATGCTCTTTTATTTCCGCCGGAAAAAGTGGCTTTAGGATAATAGACTTATTATATATTAATATTTTGACAAATGTCGGAAAACAGATTGTATCGGCTTTTATGGTCCCTGAAAAGCAGGTTTTTAAGCGCGCTGTTCTTGTTGATTTTCTTAAACCGGGAATATTTACAGTCGGATTTGTTACAGGATCGGTCGTTGATAGAAGAAATAACGAAAAAATGTTGAAAGTATATATTCCGACGCCTCCAAACCCTGCTTCGGGAACAATCGTAATTGTTAGAGAATCCGATACGCGTGATCCGGGCTGGACAATACAGGGAGCAATAAAAGCCGTTATCTCCGGTGGAATAATAGGTCCTGACGAGATTAAGTAAATCGTTTTTAAAAAATAATATATCAACGGATTCAAGAATTTACAATTTACTATAAACGAGGTCTTATTTGTTTTAAAAATACCCTTATGAAAAGGAAAAAATATGAATTTATTTCTGCTTATTTTTACAGTTATCATATCCTTTATAGTAGTAAGGATAGGTGCCATTGCATTTCATTTGACTGGTATCAATTGGGCTCAAGCAAAGTTTCAATCTCTTTCCTGTTTTACGGGGACGGGTTTTACGACAAAAGAAGCTGAGTTGATAACCGGAAATCCAAGAAGACGCCGAATAGCTACTGTGCTTATGATTCTGGGAAATGCGGGACTGGTTACTATGATTGCAGCGTTTGCAAACTCAATAAGACCAGGCTTAATAATGTCCAGGTTTTCTATTCCTTTTTTGCATTCCGTAATTCCCTCCGGTTTAATACCGTTCGCTAATTTAATGATAATCATAATTGCGGTATTTGTCATATATAAAATTTTTACCAACGCACGATTTTCAAAAAAATTGACGGATATCCTGAGGAAAAAGATTGTAGAAAAGGAGATAGTTAGTCCCACAACTTTTGAAGAACTTTTACTTGCAGCTAACGGATACGGGGTTTCCCAGGTTGAAATCTATGAAAATTTCCCGCTTCTGGATAAAACTCTCAGGGAATCCGGATTAAGAAAACTTGATATTATGGTTCTTGCCGTGGAAAAGGAAGGAACTTTAGTTCCGAATCCTCCCCCGGATACCAAAATCCTACTCGGAGATAAGCTTATTTGCTTTGGAAAACTTATTAACATGAGAAAGGAATTGAAAGTAGCTCCCGGGTAGGTGCAATCCCGGTTAAACCGGGCTGTTTGAAAGCTTATTGAGCTTTTTCCCTTTGCGGGTGTGCACCGGTTTGAGTTCTTTTTAATTTCTCTATCAATGTCTGCCTGTCTTACCCTGCTTCTTCCGGCACCCTGCGGCTGTTCCAAATCACCTCCAAATTTGGTCGCAAATTTATTTGCAGTTGATTAAAATTTTCTGCATGTGTAAAATCGAGTTGTTATACCTCAGAATGAAATAATATGCAGGAATTGACACTCGACAGAAAACTCCAAAGAGGCGACAGCGGGAAAGATGTTCTCGATCTCCAGAGGGCGCTTATCGGATGGGGATCGAAAGAGCAGCCCGTAATACTCGACGGTGTATTCGGTATCGTAACTGAAAACGCTGTAGAACGTTTCCAGCGTGCCCACGCACTTGAACCGGATGGTGTTGTTGATGAAGCGGTGATTAATGCAATAAAAAGAGAAACCGAAGACCATCCTTTTGTTTTGGAAGATTATAAATGTACATGCGGGGAATGCGGGGGATTTGGATTCGGCAGGTATGAAAATGAATACCTTCGCGGAAAACCTCACATAGAAACCTTTCACATGTATGAGTACCCGGGAATAGATGTAACTCTGGTCCGGGCAGTACGTGCGATAATGCACCGGGCGGGAATTCCCGAAATTCATATCACTTCTGGCTACCGGTGCTGGATACATAATAATCAAACCGGCAGAACATCGACAAACCACCTGGGCAAAGCTGTTGATTTTATCAGCAAGGGAGCAGGGGAACACAATGGCAGCGTACTGGAAAAAATCGAATGCACTGAATGCGCAAGAATAAGGCGGATCGGCATAGAAGAATGCGGATTTCAGGCAGGCTGGTCACAACCGAACCGCATCAGCCTCGAAATGCCCCGCCACGGCGCCTTCACGTGGGTGCACATCGACACGCGGTGCATACCCGGAAATTTACGAAGGCATGTGAAAGAATTATAGAACATAATGTGTTTGAAAAATCCGCCTTCGGCGGGAAAAAGACACCCGTAAAACGAGTTCATGAGAAAAGAAACTTGACTTTTCCGAAGAACAGTAAATAAATTTTTTTAAATGAATACTATGATGTTATTTCTTTGAAATATTAAACCCATCTTTTTATTGGTTTCTTCTGTTTCACCACGCAGTGCCCGGAGCACTTCGATCAGTGACCGCTGCATTAATACATAAAAGTAGGGGCAGGATCTCCCCGCCCTGATAAAACACGAACGCCGGTGTAGCCGAATGGGCGACCGTCCCGCTAAACGGGATTGCCCCTACAACAGAATTTAAAAAATCAAATAAACAGTAGCATATCCCGCTAAGCGGGACTGTCTTAGTATTTGTTTTGCTATATCAGAATTTGATAAATCAAATTCCTACAATGGTAGCATATCCCGCTAAGCGGGATTGTCTGTGCGAAAAGTTACACCCTCAATTCCGCGTATACATGCCCTCTGTGGCATCCTCAATCCCGCTCACACGTAACAATGTGGCACCCTCAATCCCGAAACTTCGGGATTGGGGGTGTTTTTTATGATATTACTAACGCAAGTACGATTTACACTATATTCAATTACTTGATCAACAGCATGCGCTTGGTATCACTGAATCCTCCCGCTAAGCGGGATTGGAGCCTGTAAATGTATATACCGCTGGCTACAGTGCTCGCATCCCATATTACGCTGTGGTAACCTGATCCTCAATTAGCTCACTGTTGGTGTTGTCACCAACAGTGCTATATGAATTTGTGTGTCTTTGATTACGATCAGCGGGATAATTATAATATTTTCCGCCAGAGGCGGATCTTTAGACAAGACTTGAACCCAATTATGTGTAATATTGCAAGACCTGACCCCAATTACGCTGATGAATGAACTTTAATAAAAGAATTTTTTGTTAGTGTAAAAACAAATTTAAATCAAAAAAAATCTAAAACATCCCGTAGTAAATTATTATAGGAGTGGACTTTGTTGCGGTCATTCCGCTGTTCATGTCCGTAATCATCAGTACAAATTCATAAACGCCCGGATCTGAAATTCTATGGTCGATTTTAAGAATGTTGAAGTCCGTATTCCCGATTCCGCGCATTTCCGAAGACACCCAGACTTCATCTGCCTGAAGCGTTTTTAAAGGTACGTTTCTGATCAGATTCTTCGTTTCAATTTGCTTTATTACTTCCGGCTCGACTCGTCTGAAACCGTATTCAACTTTATACTTGTTTTCCAGTTGTTCGTTAATAATAAAAAGGTTGTATACTTCATAATAAATATAAAACGGTTCGTTTTTTAAGAATGCATGGCGTGGTTCACCGATGATTGTTATATTGTCCCGTGACGGGGGCTTTTCTTCGTCTGTTAACGTAATTAAAGACGCAATGAGAATGTCGCTCATCTGAATGGAATCGTATCCGAATTTTTCGACAAAAAGCGAATCCCGGGTAACGCCGGCATTGCCTGAATTATAAACCGACACCTCGACGCTCAAACTGTATCTGCCGGGCTCAATTTCAAATCTGTCGGAACCGATTAACAATTTAGAAGATGTCGTGTCTATCTCAGTCTTATCAAATTCTGGAAAAATAGTATTTATATTTTCGACGACCCTGTTCCATTCATTATCATGCACAAAAATTCCGTGCTGAAGCTCGCTGTAATATCCGTATTCATCCGATTCCCAGCCGACTTTATTTATTGGAACTCCGAAGAAAATCTCCACCTTTGTTTTATCGTCTTTTCCCCGAAAATTCACTACATCCACCGGAAAATTGAAAAGCACGCCCGGGGGATTGTATTCATAAAACTCCGGATGACGCTCGATTTGCTTTTCGATATATTCACCCGGATGAGTTTCAGGTATGATTTCAAAAACGAAATTATTAGCCCTCACAGAATAATGTCCAGCCCAAAAATTAACATAAAAATATCCATACATCCATCTTAAAAACCATTCTTCGACTTGTAGTTCTACTCTAATCGGCCTTTCAGTTGGCATTTCCCATACACCTGTAAATGGAATAAAATTTAATATTATTCCTTGTGGTTTCCCATATTTAATCCAGATGAGACCCCGTGCAGTCTGCCAGCCAGCAATACCTTTTCTGGGAACCGAGAAACGCAAATTTGCCTCTGCAACCCTTCCGTAATGTACAAATCTCCGTTCATTAATATCCGTTAAATAAAAGGGGTCTTTTTTGTCCCAGAATCGCAACGTATCGGGATCGGGCAGAAGTGTAAAGTTGCCCCAGTAATCCACATCCACAAGTGCGTCTATTTGCACCGGATTCTCAAAAACCGCCCTCTCTTCAGAACTCATCAGTGACAGCGCTTTTTCATAATAATACGAGGCTGTTTCGTGTTCGCCTTTTTCGGTGTATGCAAGACCCAAATATAAGTATGCGTCTTTATCGTAATCATTCTTGAATAAAATATTTTCTAAATACTCTATAAAAGTATCAATATCGCCTGCATCAAAATAAATCAGTGCTTTGTTATATATTGTTTCGCGGTCATTCGGGTCCAATTCAAGTATCCTATCATATAACCTGTTTGATCGAGCTAACAAGGAATCGGCTTGGTGAAATAGTCTATTTATTTTATCAGTACGATATTTATAAATGTGATATTCTTTCAAATTATAATCGGCAAGCCTTTTGAGAGCGGGCAGGTCGTTTGGGTCTTCCTTTAATATTTTATTGAGCCAAAACTTTCCATCAAACGAAAAATTTTTTGCAAAATAAATATCCGCAAGAGTATAAATGTATTCCTTGTTATCCCAGTCCAGGCGGCGCGCATTGATAATTGCATCCATCGCACGTTCTAAGTTTGAATTGGGTTTCTCCAGATAACATAGCGCCAGTTGATGGTATGCTTCGGCAAACTTGCGGTCCTTGTATATAGCTTTTTTGAATGCTTCTATCGCTTCATCCAATTTACCCTGTTCTTTTAATTCAATTCCCTGGTTGAAATACTCCTATGCGGTCTGTGCATGAAGTGAAGTAATATTAAAGGAAAGAAATAATAAAAAAATAAATCGGCAAGATCTGAACGGCATATTCCCTCCTTAAAAATACAGAAATATCATACTTTTTTAAAAAAAATATACCTACTATATTACACGAATTTGTTGCCAAAAGGTTTCAAAAAAATAAATTTTGTACATTTTTTATTAATGAAATGTATACATCTCCTCATAACACGAAAATTAAATTGACTATACCTTTTAGGTTTAGTACATTATTAGGATAAATAAAGTTATCATTTTTTATTTTCAGCTAAAAGCTAACAGCCGTATACTTGCTTTGAAATACAGACAATCATCAAAGGTATAATGCCGGAGAGTTTATGATATCGAGCATGACCGGTTTCAGCCGGTATGAGCTAATTGAAAAGGGATTTCACGTTGTTGTTGAAGTGCGTTCATTAAATAACCGTTTCCTTGATATATTTGTAAGAATACCCCACAGGTTCAGCGAGCTTGAAAACAAGTTAAAGAACATTATTCAGAACCAAATATGCCGTGGGAAAATTGATGTTACAATTATCATCAACAGTCTTGATGAACCGATCGAGCGGGTCTCGGTCAACCTTCCGCTTGCACGGCAGTATTTTGAAGCATTTCGCACGCTCGAAGAGAGATTAGGTGTTCCGATATCAATAAAACCGGAAGACCTGTTGAAAATTGAAAACCTGTTTGACCATAGCGTACCGGAAGAGCAGTTCATATTTGTCGATAAATTGATACAGAAAACACTGAAAGGGGCGCTTCGGGAACTAAAAAAGCACAGGAGCGAAGAGGGGCGCAACCTCGCAGTGGATTTCCGCCAGCGGTTGAACGCCGTCTCAAATTTATTAAAAATTATTCGGAAAATATTCAAAATTAGGCATAAAGACGATTTTAACCAGCTTAAGAACCGTATATCAAAGGTTCTGGAAGACGTTGACAGGATAGATCCCCAGCGACTGGAAACCGAAGCTGCGATAATGGCTGAAAAATTCGATATCTCGGAAGAAATCGTACGCATAGACAGCCACCTTAAGATGTTTAGAAAATCGCTTTCCTCAAACAGTTCCGTAGGGAGGCGTCTCGATTTTATCTTGCAGGAAATATACAGAGAAGTAAATACGATCAGCGCAAAAAGTAATAACGTATTAATTTCTCAGGAAGTTGTCCGGATGAAAGAAGAGATTGACCGGTTGAGAGAACAGGTTCGGAATATCGAATAACATGACACTGCACGAAAATCAAAAGGATAAAAAAATAGCACTTACCCGTCCTACGTTATTGGTATTATCCGGTTTTTCGGGAGCCGGCAAGACGACGGTTCGAAGTAATATTCTAAAAAAAATACCGGGCTCGCATTTTTCTCTCTCTGTTACTACGAGGCTGCCAAGAGGTGACGAGCAGGATGGAATCGATTATTATTTTACCACGAAAGAAAAGTTTAATAGAATGATTAAGAACAATGAGCTTCTTGAATGGGAAGAAGTCCATGGAAACTATTACGGAACGCCGTTATCCCGTGTTGTAACTGCTGCAGGCAAGCCCGGATTGTTGATATTTGACATTGATGTTTATGGGGGTCTTTCAATTAAAAAGCATTATCCTGAGGCGATTCTTGTTTTTTTGAAAGCCCCGAGTCTTAATGTGCTCAAGGAGCGGTTAGCAAAACGGCTTACCGACAGCACGGAGACAATTGAACAGCGTTTGCAGCGCGTTCCGGTTGAAGAAAAGCTGTCCAAACAATATGACCATGTCATTATCAACAATACGCTCGATAAAACAATAAATAAAATTTGCGAGATAATAAGGAAATTTCAGAGGTAGCTATTAGCTATTAGCTATTAGCTTTTAGCTTTTAGCTGTCGGTTATCAGTTTAAAATACCTCTTGTTTTATGTCGGCTAATACCTATCAGCTAATACCTATAAGATAAATAACCATTAGCTTGAATGCATAATAATAGGGTAATGGTCTCCATGTCTTCCGAAACCATTAACATAGTCACGCAGTGCAAAATGACAAAAACAAAATTCATAAATAAATTAAACTAAAGTTTTGATGAATATTTTAAATTTTATAGCTTATATAGTACTTACTATATTATACTTTCTATTTTTAATCAAATTAATTTGTTGGAAGACATTAAAAAGATTTGGATATTCAATTGAGATACCGTATTATTATATAATTCATTCAGAAATCTATGATTTAATATGCTTTCTTTTATTTTCATTAAGTATAGTTTTTGCATTTTTTCAATCTTTTTCACCAAATTGGATTTTAATTATTATTCCAATATTTCTTTTTTTTATATCACAAGTTAAAGGAAGGAATAAAGCTGTTAAAATATTAAGAGAAATATTAGTAGATATTTATAATAATACAGATGATAAACTGGAAAAAAAGAAAATTGAAAATGATCTTGCTTTAAATAATTTATCTTTATTTAATAAATATATAAAACTTTGGCAAATTCTTAGATTTAAAAACTAATATGGTATTTTATAAATACACACAAAAAAACAAATAAAAGCTAAGTTTGGGAGTGCTATCGCGGTGTAATTTTCACAAAATTTTTCATGAATAAATTAAACTAAAAGCTAATAGCTAAAGGCTAATTGTCACATAGCATAACATCGTTTACACTTTTTAATTATCAAAAGTCTAGCAAGACATCGTTAACAGATTTACCATAACCACCCCATGGGGTGGTCGAGGTTTT
>LJUD01000295.1 GCA_001304035.1 bacterium SM23_31
ATTTACGGTATTCATCAACAAAGTTTTTTACGACACCCGGTATGTCCCTGCTTATTACCATGGGAATATGTTTAGCGCGGAATACGTGGTCCGGTGTCAGGGGTCCCCGCGTGACTATTGACTCAACATCGGGCAGGTTCGCAAAACCGCGCGCTTCTTCACTTGAATTCAGGCGTGCGAGCATTGCCGTTCCGGCTGCTGATGAAACCTCTTTCCTGAGCTGTGCAATCTTTAAAAGCGGCGCCGCAGGTGCAGGCCTGGATTCCACCGCAACGCTTCGGAAAGCGCCCCGTTGTTCGAGGTATTCCTCTGCCTTAGAAACCAGATTTATCATCCGCTCGTAGCTTGTCTGAGCCTCATCGTGAAACGAAAAAATGCCGTGGTTCAGCAGGACTATGCCCTCGTACCGGCTCCAGTCGATGTTCCTTGTCATCTCAAATATTTTTTTAGCCAGGATAAATCCTGCTTTGATGTAAGGTACAACAATCACGCTGTCACCATAAATGCTGTAAATACGCTCTTCTCCACCTTCGGTATTGCTGATTGCCACAACTGCGTCTGCGTGTGTATGGTCGACGAATTTAAACGGGATTATTGCATGCAGTATTGCCTCGACCGACGGGTTAGGCGCCTCAGGATCTGTCATAGCAACCCTCTGGGC
The DNA here is from genome assembly GCA_001304035.1 of bacterium SM23_31. Classification (GTDB taxonomy): domain Bacteria; phylum SM23-31; class SM23-31; order SM23-31; family SM23-31; genus SM23-31. Next base: position 662 of record LJUD01000295.1, read on the forward strand.
GCGTACCATATCCGTGTCGCTCAACTCATCGAGCTGCGCCATTTTTTTCAGCGCATCCAGCCTGACGGGTGAAAAGCCTTCCGCCTCGATTGTCGTCAGGTCCCATCCGCTGCCTTTGATATACAATACTTCTTCAGTTTCCCCGAAGACATTTGTAACCTCAGCCTTAACCGAGGTATTCCCACCGCCGTGCAGTACCAGCGACGGTTCCCTGCCGATGAGCCGTGATGTATACACCCGCATCTGCAGCGGATCATGAGCAATTTTTTTTGCCTCTTCATCATTCCATAAGCTTTTCATGTATTCTCCTTGTGCTTACCTGTAATCTATCATATAAATATAGCATCTTTCATGCATTAGTGCAAACACTCTTTTATGTGTGAAAATCAATAATAGAACTTTTTACGATACTCTAATATTCAATATACATTGACCGAATGCAACCCGATTAACAATAAATAATTATTGAATATCAATAAATATTACTTGACATACAATAATTTTTTTGTTATATTGATATAGTAAATCCGAACAGCTCAGGCAGTATGGCTGGATAGACAAATGTAAATAGTTATGTTATTTTTGTTTAAATAAGGGGCACGCAAAATGAAACTTTTAGGTAAATCATCGATGGCGTCTTTTTTAAAGGTCGTACTTGACATTGTCTGGTACATTTCTATTGCCGTGATTGCACTTGAAATAATATTTTATGTATACGCAATCAGTAATCCGGGGGCGGAATTCGAAGAGGCATACATACAGGTGCCGTGTAAAATTAAAGCGCTCGATATAGATTTTATTGACTTTCTGACCGGAAAGCTGGACCCATCGACATACAGAGATAAGTACCTCGAGTCGCATGATCCTTCAAATTATATGTTTAATGTTCGCAATACAACCACAGAGCTGCGATTTCGTACGCACAGCAGTATTAATTTATTCATATATCTATTAGTTCGTTTACTCTGGTATACGGTCTATATGTTCATTCTTTTCAATCTCCGGAAAATTTTTGGAACACTGCGGCGAAAAACTCCCTTTATCCACGAAAATGCCGGAAGAATGCGTATGATCGGCGCTGCGATTTGTGTAACGCAACCGATATTATGGCTGCTGTTATGGGTACTCGATTTACTGGTTATCCGGGACAAATTTTCACTGTTTGGCGAACCGGTAAGTGTTGCTATCCGGTCGGAAAACTTCATTCCAATAATCTTTCTGGGTCTTGTTGTGCTGGTGATTTCCGAGGTCTTCAGGATCGGTGTACAGATGCGTGAAGAACAGGAACTTACAGTATAAGGGGGATAATCATGAGCATAATCGTAAATCTCGACGTAATGATGGCTAAGCGGAAGATTTCACTCAATGAGCTTGCTGAAAGGGTCGGAATAACAGTTGCAAATCTTTCGATATTGAAGACCGGCAAAGCAAAAGCCGTGCGTTTTTCCACGCTTGAGTCAATCTGCAGAGTACTTGACTGCCAGCCGGGAGATATTCTCGAGTTTGATAGAACTGAAAGTGAAAAAGACCATTAATTTTGGAACTTTTCTATTTTTTTTTCGTCTAATATAATTAATGATGTCCGTATCAGAGACAGGCTCTTGAGGGGTAAAAATCGCAAAGAGAAAATCCGGAATAGAAAATATATTTTAAAATCAGCAAAAAAACTTGCAACTTTTTTAATTATACTATCGTCTTAATATATGAAACAACTTCAATGCGCATTAAAAGAAATCTGAATTAGAAGCTTGTTTAAATTCTGAAACTATTCAACTTTATTTAAGGATTAATCATGATTGAACATCGAAAAGAAAACGATTATACAGTTACATCGATAAATGGAAAACTAATGGGTGGTCCTGAAACGGCTGAGTTTAATGATTACATTAGTAATCTGCAAAATAACGGTATAGTTAATCTCATTTTTGACCTCGGCGGTGTCCGCTGGATAAATGCTGCAGGCATTGGAGCACTCATTGCCGGCATTGCCAACCTAAAAAACAACAATCGCACCGTTAAATTGGCGAACCTGTCACCAAAAGTCAAAGATGTTTTTAATATCACCCGGCTCAGTGCCGTCCTGGAAATTTATGATTCAGTGGAGGATGCAAAGAAATAACCCGCCTGTATCGTTCCGGTTTCACACTCTGATTTTCTCTGTCACATAAGTGATGGTTTTCGCCATTGGTGGTATCGCTAGAAGAAGGTGCAGGCACCGACAGAGAGCCTGAAAAACTAAATCCACAAAAATTTTATATTCAATTAATTTATTAACCTTAAAACCATAATATTTATTCTACAAAATAGAAAAAATACTTGACATTATTTATTATTTATTCTATAATAAATAATAATTCAATAAAAGGAATGCAAAATGAGTATCTTATCGAAACAGGAAGAACTGATTTTACTGGCGGTTTGGAGGCTGCATGATGAGGCTTACGGCGTCAAAATCAGGAAATATTTAATAGAAGTGACAGGCTGTGATATATCAATCGGAGGCATATATGTGCCCTTAGACCGCCTTGTCAGAAAGGAATTTCTTCAAGCCTATCAAGGTGAACCCACACCCGAACGCGGCGGCATGAGCAAGCGGTATTACAAACTAACGTCGGAGGGCGTGGAAGCGCTACAGGAAGCGAGGCGGGTTCATGAAACTCTATGGGAAGGCTTGCCGCAGCCGTCATTTTCGAGCGGGTAGATTTAACTCTATATTGTTTTAACCGCAGAGAACGCAAAGAAGGCACAAAGAACGCAGAGAAAAATTAATGCTTAGAATCATATTAATTGTAATTATAGATTACAAAAATATGCGGCTGCATCTCTGCGAACTCTGCGGTAAAAAATATTTAGTAATTAAAGTAATAAAACATGAGACCAATGAATTCAAATAAAACATCACCGCCGCCGCTGGCAAGGTGGCTGCTGAAGCGTTTGCTGCGTTACGAATACCGCAGTGCAGTCGTCGGGGATTTTGAAGAGATATACCGGGAAATCTTTGAAGAACATGACCGGAGGCATGATTTATTACAAATTCATTTTTGTGGAGTGTCGCAATGTTTAAAAATTATTTTAAGATAGCCGTGAGAAATCTATTAAAGTACAAGGTTTTTTCATTCATCAACATTTCAGGGCTCGCCGTCGGTATGGCGTGCTGTATCGTTATCTTTTTATTTGTGCAGGATGAGCTTAGCTATGACAGGTATCACGAGAATTCAGAGTACATATATAGGATAGCAAATGAACTGACAATACCTACAGGAGTGTCACGTTCAGTTTTTACAGGGGGTTGGATGGCTCCTAACCTGATAAATGATTTTCCCGAAGTACTGAATGCGGTAAGGATACAGGACTACCACGGAGTAATGAGTTATGAGGATAAGCGCTTTGACGAATTTCATCATTATGCCGATCCAAGCCTATTGGATATTTTTACATTTCCTCTGATTAGAGGTAATAAAAAAACTGCGTTGACCGAGCCGAACACGGCGGTAATAACTGAGGAATTTGCGGAGAAATACTTCGGCGAGGAAGACCCTATGGGCAAAACTATCGTAATAGATGGTAAGCACAATTTCAAGATAACCGGAATTCTGAAAAAAATACCATATAATTCACATATAAGATTTACTTTTATTGGGTCGTACACAAGCCTGAAAAATTTAATAGGATTAGAAAGATTTGAAGAGGGGTCGAACCTGCTTGCTACGTATTTACTCTTAGAAAAAAATGCCTTAGACAATGAAATAGAACAAAAATTTAATGATTTTCTTGTAAAACACAAAAGTGAAAGGTATGCTTCACATAATAAATATTTTCTCGAACCATTGACTTCCATATATCTTTATGCAGAAGACACGCTCTCCAACGCGAGACATAGTGATATTACCTACTCTTATATGCTTTCGTTAATTGCATTAGCGATACTCATAATAGCCTGTATCAATTTCATAAATCTTTCAACCGCCCGTGCATCCCACCGGTCAAGAGAGGTAGGGTTGAGAAAAGTAGTGGGTGCTTACCGGCTGCAGCTTATATGGCAGTTTCTTGGTGAATCTGTTTTACTGTCTTTTATTGCACTTTTTATAGCAGTTCTATTAGTCTTCCTGTTTATGCCCGGATTTAATGATCTCTCGGATAAGCATTTGACACTGGACTTTAGCGGTAACCTGTTATTGTACATCGTATTAGCTGTAATCACACTTGTAGTAGGCATCCTGTCAGGATGTTATCCCGCATTTTTTCTTGCGTCTTTCCAACCGGCTGAAGTGCTCAAAGGAAGCGTAAAGCAAGGATCAGTGATCAGCGTTTTTATGCGGAAGGGTCTCGTTATTTTTCAATTCGCTCTTTCACTTGTTTTCATCATCGGGACAATAATCGTGTTAATCCAGCTCGATTTTATTAGAAACAGATATCTCGGTTTTGATAAAGACATGGTCGTTATCATCACAGTTGACAAAGTCAGCTCAATGAGTCCGCGCTATGATATGATCAAAGCCGAATTTCTTCAGAATCCCAATATTTTGGATGTTACTGCGTCAGGTTCAAACCCCGGAACTTACGGTGGACATGGAAAGGCATTTGCCCCGGAGGGGTTTCCGGAAGACGAACCTGTTACCCTTTCGGAATTAGGAGTAAGTTATACATTTTTCGAGTTCTATGGTATCGATATAATAGAAGGAAGAAACTTTTCCCAGGAAATGCCAACTGATGAAACCGAAGCAGTAATTTTGAATGAAACAGCGGTTAAAATGATAGGATGGGAAGAACCCATTGGGAAACAAATCGTGATAGACCGAGGTGAGACTAAAGCAACCGTGATCGGTGTGGTGAAAGATTTTCACTCCGGTTCGCTGCATGAAGAAATAAAGCCTTCTCTTTTTCGGATCCCCTTTTTCAAATGGTATGGGAATTTTGCTGTCAAAATTCGCCCGAATAATGTGCAGGGAACAATTGCGTTTCTTGAGGATAAGTGGAGGGAATATTTTCCTGAAAGCGTTTTACGATATGGTTTTCTGGATGAAAAAATTGCTTCTTATTATAAGGAAGAAGAAAGGACGAGTCGAATTTTCGAATTTTCCTCTGTTCTTGCAGTTATCCTAGCCTGCCTCGGGCTGTTCGGGCTGGCTTCTTTCAGCGCAGAACGGCGTGTTAAAGAAATCGGTATCCGAAAAGCGCTCGGCGCTACGGTACCCGGCATTGTTATGTTGCTTTCCAAGGATTTCGCTAAACTCGTTATTGCAGCAAACGTCATTGCCTGGCCTGTTGCGTATTTAATTATGGACAGGTGGCTGCAGAATTTTGCCTATAGAATAAGTTTTGGATGGTGGATATTTCTTTTAGCGGGAATACTTACACTTGCGATTGCTCTTATTACAATCAGCTACCAATCAATCAAAGCAGCAACTGCCAATCCAATAGATTCGCTGCGGTATGAATAAAACATAAGTTTTTATGAGGTACAATATATTCTTATAATAATGAATGGACATGCCATAAAAAAAGTTCATAACGGTCCCCCGCCGCTGGCTAAGTGGCTGCTGAAGCGTTTGCTGCGTTACGAATACCGCAGTGCAGTCGTCGGGGATTTTGAAGAGATATACCGGGAAATCTTTGAAGAACATGACCGGAGGCATGGCATTACGTAATATGCAAAGGCAGAAACTGTTTTCATTCATCAACATCTCCGGGCTTGCTATCGGCATAGCGTGTTGTTTATTGGTTTTATTGTTTATACAGCATGAGCTGTCCTATGATATGTTTCATAAGAACGCCGACTGTATTTATAAAGTTGGAACTAAAATGTTAATAAGAGACAGTTGGAGGCGGTTTCCAAACTCCGAGACGGCGTCTCCGGTAGGTCCGGCAATGGTTGATGAATTCCCTGAGGTTGTCAATACAGTAAGAGTTACAACTAATGTCGCTCAAAAAGTATTATTTCGGGATAAAGGCAATAGTTTTTATGAAGATGGTTTTTACGCGGCGGATCCGAACTTTTTTGAATTTTTTAAATTTCCGCTTGTCTCAGGTGATCCGAAAACTGTTCTTGACGATCCGCATGCTATAGTCATTACCGAAGAGATTGCCCAGAAATATTTTGGCAGGGAAGACCCCATCGGTAAAACCTTTTCGGCAACAGGATATCGAAGCAGGAACCAGATTAACTATGAATTTACGGTTACCGGTGTGATGAAAAACATACCGGAAAATTCTCACCTCCAATTTAACATACTTGGATCACTTCTTGGTGCTGACAGCGTTTACGATTTACTTAATTGGGATTTCTGGCCTGTAGCCAGTTTACACACATACGTCTTACTGGGAGAAAATAGCTCATCTGCTGAACTACAGAATAAATTATGGATGTCCTTTGAAAATAACCTGAAAAGAAGTGAAGGCTCCTACGAGCAAAGACTATTTATCGAGCCTTTATCTGCCGTTCACCGCACGCCTGAGGTTACCAAGTATATATATGTCATTTTCACTATAGCGCTGGTGATATTGCTTATAGCGTGCATCAATTTCACGAATCTGTCAACCGCGAGGTCACTCACACGAGCAAAAGAAATAGGTATCAGAAAAGTTGTCGGCGCAAACCGGTTTCAGCTTATAAAACAGTTCATCGGTGAATCTGTGTTGTTTTCTCTCTGTGCATTCGTCATTGTGCTAATTCTTGCAAAGTTACTGCTCCCGGTCTTTAATTCTTTAGTCGGGAAAAACCTGCAGCTTGAAATATTCCGGGATCCCCTATTTATAGCAGCTTCAGTCGGTATCGCCTTGTTTGTTGGTGTCCTCTCAGGAAGTTATCCGGCGCTCTTTATTTCGGCGTTTAAACCTGTATCGGTTTTTAAAGGACATTCAAAATCCGGTTCCAGGAGACATCATTTTAAAAATATTCTGGTAGTATTTCAGTATGCTGTTTCAGTATTTTTTATTATAGGAACTATAATAACGTACAACCAAATGCATTTTATTCTGCATAAAGACCTCGGATTTGACAGGGAACAAATCCTTAATATAAGTCTCAGTGAAAAATTATCGAAGGACCAGCTCGAAACAATAAAATATAGAATAGCGGAGAACCCGGACATCGCAAATGTTACTTACTCGTCATCTTTACCGTTTAGTGGTCGCCTGAATCTATTTGCATATCCCGAAGAGGTAACAGAGCGGGATTTAGAGAAATTAATACTAATTGATGTCATATACTGTGACTATGATTTTATGGCAACGTTGGGAATAGAGATTATTGAAGGAAGAGATTTTTCGAGAGAACATCCGTCCGATTTAACCGAGGCATTTATTATAAATGAACCCGCCGCAGAGGCATATAATCTGGATTCCCCGCTTGGAAGAAAAATAAAATACGGTGACACTGGCGGTGGTTTTGGTATTTGTACGGTTATAGGTATTATGAAAAATTTTCATAACGAATGAATTTCTCAGAAAAACTATGCTGACATTTTCACCGGACGATCCTTTTGAATATTCATTTTTCGACGAAAGAATCAATGCCTTATATGAAAGTGAACAGAATTTAATGACGCTCTTTATGGTTGTATCGATACTGTCTATTTTTATTGCTTGTCTTGGATTATTCGGTCTTGCTACATTCTCAGCGGAACGGAGAACAAAAGAGATAGGAATCCGCAAAACACTCGGTGCTACGGTTCCAAGCATTGCAGCGCTCCTCTCATGGGAGTTTGTGAAATGGGTCATCGCAGCAAACGTCATCGCCTGGCCTGTTGCGTACTTAATTATGAGTAAATGGCTTCAGAACTTCGCTTACCGTATTGACATTGGCTGGAAAATATTTGCATTGGCGGGTTTCACGACACTTTTAATAGCATTAATAACGATCAGCGCCCAGGTTATTAAAGCAGCTATTGCCAACCCGGTGGATTCGCTGAGGTATGAGTAGTACTCTATTCTATTTATGGTAAATGTTATGATTACGCTATATATTTTTGTGCCGGTTTGGCGATGTTTATGCGGATTTTTTTATTTGTATTGTAAAACATAACAAATTATCTTGACATTTTGATTTATTTGTATTAGATTCCAATAAATATAATTATTAAAAGGAGATTGGATGAATATTATTACAAGATTGGAAGAAATTATTTTAATGGCTGTATGGAGGCTTAAGGATAATGCATACGGCGTTACTATAAATAAAGAAGTCTCCAGGAGAACCGGGAAGAAATACTCGATGGGAGCGCTCTATTTTTCGCTGGACCAGTTACTCAAAAAAGAGTATGTATCTAAACATACCGGCAGCCCTACACCTGAACGGGGCGGTCGCCGCAAGATTTATTATGAGCTTACTCCCGACGGCAAAAAAGCGCTGCAGGCAGCCAGAGAACTCCAGGAATCATTGTGGGAAGGCGTCTCAAAATTTGCTTTTGAAGAGCAAAAGTAACTATGAGTGAAACTAACCTAAAACCGCCCAGATTAGCCGAATGGATTCTTCATTTCATTTCCAAGCCCGAAGAACGGTTTTCCGTAATTGGCGATTTCGAAGAAATTTACGGCGAAATTGCCATAGAAGGTGGAATTACGAAAGCTCAATACTGGTACTGGTTTGGAGCGTAGCAATGTTTAAAAATTATTTTAAAATCGCATTACGGAATATGCAAAAGCAGAAACTGTTTTCATTCATCAACATTTCAGGGCTTGCTGTCGGAATTGCGTGCTGCATTGTGATTCTTTTATGGATTAAGTATGAACTGAGTTATGATAAATTTCATGAGAATTCCAAAGAGATCTGCAGTGTTTTGATACAATATGATAAAGGCGCATATCAAACAGGTTTATATGGAGCTCTTCCCGCCGCTTTGAAGGAAGAAATTCCGGAGATAATTAATTCCGCCAGATTGAGTTCACTGTGGCCTCTCAATAAAAATCCAATAAAATATGAGGAAAACAGTTTTGTTCTGACAGGAAATGCTGCCGATCCGGCTTTTTTTGATATATTCACATATCCTTTTCTTAAAGGCGATCCGAAAACTGCTCTTTCGGAGCCTAATTCTATTGTTTTGACAGAAGAAACCGCGGCTAAACTTTTTGGCGATGAAGAACCGATAAATAAATCTGTTCAGTTCGAAATGTGGGGAAGATGGCAGAATGTGAAAATAGCAGGCATATTAAAGGATTTTCCACAAAATTCAACTATAAAGTTTGATTTTGTTATTCCATCTTCCCTGATGAAAAGATTCAGACAGACTTATGATAGCTGGGATGATATTTGTTCTCCGGCGTATGTGTTGCTGCAAAAGGATGTTTCGTACAAATCTCTAAATGACAAAATAAAAGATTTTATTGTTCGGCATCGTCCTGAGTCTAAATTTACCGTACATCTGTTTCCGCTTACAAAAATTCATTTACATAATTATGCCGGCGGAGGAGCGATTACCTACATTTACATTTTTTCCTCTATCGGTATATTAATCTTAGTTATAGCAGTTTTAAATTATATGAACCTCTCTACTGCGCGTTCAATAAACCGCGCTAAAGAAATCGGAATAAGAAAAGTTGTTGGGTCCAATCGTTCACAACTTGTTACGCAGTTTTTAAGTGAATCAATTATTGTAACCATTGTAGCGCTATGTTTTTCATTGATAATATTAAAATTGCTTATTCCAATTGTTAACAACGTATTAGAGAGTCATTTAAATCTTGCTTATTCCGGGGATTTTGTATTAAGCGTAATTGGAATTGTGTTTTTCACGGGAATAATTTCCGGCAGTTATCCTGCTTTTTATCTTTCAAACTTTAAACCTGTAAATTTGTTAAAAGGCACTCGGGAATCCGGCTCTAAAAGTATTGTGTTTAGAAAATTCCTTGTTTTAACTCAATTTACTATTTCAGCTTTACTAATAATTTGTGCAGCAACAGCTCATAAACAGTTGAATTACATAAATAACAGAGATTTAGGTTTTAACAAAGAGTTTATTATAAATCTGGAAATGAGAGGAAGTTTTTTTCAAAATCGACGTAATTTTTAGATAATGTCGCAAAGGGGGGATTTAATTAGCTATAACCGCTTCCGATTAAGGTATGTTTTGTTAACCAATACAGTTTACGTTTTTCC
>LJUD01000036.1 GCA_001304035.1 bacterium SM23_31
CCGCCGGTGTCCAGGGCTCCGGTTCTAAACCAAGTTCCTTAAATAAGCGGTTAAGTTTACCGGGATTTTGTGAAATATAATCATTCACGCCGTCGCTGTACGCCTGCAAAAACGAGACAGATTCACTATCAAGATTATTTACCAGCCGCTTCGCCGCACGGTAAAATCCGAAAGTCCGCATTTTCCTGTCGTTATCCAGAGCGGTCTCATCTCTGTTGACTTTCTTTACATTCCCGATTATCTCAGCGAGACGTCCCTGCATAATATACAAAGTATAGTACATCTGGAAAGCGCGGTCTTCTGCAGCAGCGTACCCCAGTCCGTACATAGCGCCTTCATCTGTCTCAGAAAATACGTGTGGCAGACCCCAGGTATCGCGAATTATCTCGACTTCGCCGAATGCCTTATCTGCGTCATTCTGAGCATACGATATAGAAAGCATAAACACCATGCTTAGAGATATGAAAAATATTCTCATTAAGTAATTCATAATATTACTCACAGTTGATTTATACATTTTTTATTTATCCGGGAAAGCATTAGAGAGATTTTATGCACGACTTTATAAATCTGCGCAATATGAGTGTATTTTTTAAAAAAACTTCTAAAAATCTAATATCTACTTTACGGTTTTGCCGCTTTGACATATAGTGGTCACGTCGTGGTGTGATAATTATTGCGGAGAGGGAGGGATTCGAACCCTCGGTACGCGTAAACGCACACACGCTTTCCAAGCGTGCTCCTTAAGCCACTCGGACACCTCTCCCGAAAACCATACCGGCAAAGAACACAAAGAATCTTCTCTTTGCCGCTTTGACATATATTAGTTACGCCGTTGTGTAATAATTATTGCGGAGAGGGAGGGATTCGAACCCCCGGTCCCGATTCCTCGGGACAACGATTTTCGAGACCGCCCTGTTCGACCGCTCCAGCACCTCTCCTGAAAAAACATTAACCGCAGAAAGCGCAAAGTTCTTAAAGATGTTAGCTGTTAGCTTTTAACCTGGTTGTTAGTTATCTGTTGTAAGCTATATAAAATTATAAAAAACAATAACTGAAAACCGAAAACTGTCAACTAAGAACTATAAAATATTATATAGATTTAGTTATTTGTCCCGCTTAGCGGGATTAATTTTTCACACTCACCCTTAACCTCTCCCTTAAGGGAGAGGTTAACATCGCATAGTTCTCTCGAATACTCGATAGAACATATATGTTAATCCCGAGTTCTTGGGATCACAAACAGGTATAAATTATCCCCCGCATACTGCGGGGGACAAAGAGCAAAATCAGATGACTAAATCTTTACAAAGTATTTTATTTCTTTGCCCCTTTGAGAGAAATACTTGTTATTTTTTTATCTTATTTGTTTTTCGCAGTTTTTCAAAAAATGACTGCAGCAAAGCCGAGCATTTCGTTTCCTCAATTCCGTTAATAATATTGACTTTATGGTTCAAATGAGGATTGCGGGCAATATTCAATACACTGCCGCACCCACCTGCTTTTGGATCGAATGCACCAAATATGAGATTTTGCAGCCGCGCATGGACTATCGCACCGGCGCACATCGGGCACGGCTCTTTTGTGACATACAGGTCGGCATTATACAACCATTTAGACCCCACATACGAAGCAGCGGCGGTAATTGCAATCATTTCCGCATGAGCCGTCGGGTCTTTGAGCTGTTCAACCTGGTTATGCCCTTTACCGATGATACGTCCATCCAAAAGAATTACCGCACCTACCGGTATCTCATCTTCTTCGTATGCGCGCTCTGCTTCCTGCAAAGCAAGCCTCATCCCATGATAGTATTGATCTTCCAAGCTGCTTTCCGTTATCTTCAATGATACCGAAATAAGGTAACAAATCTCATTATAGTTATCAATGGAAAAAAGAGAGAATATAGCTCCCTCTCTTCGATTTTAGCACGTTATTGAAAATATTCCAATACACAATGTTTAATTTAAAAATTCTCTTCCCCCTCAGCGGGATGCAAAGAAACAATGTGTTTTCAATCGTCGTTCCCTATTTATAGTATACAGTTTCTGGTTCATGTATTTTATAATTTCATGCAGCTGAAAACAGACAACTACTAAACAAGCTAACAGCTAACAGCTTAGAAACTTTGCGGCTTTGCGAGAAATATAGAAATTTTTTCTAAAAAATCAAACGGTCAATTTATCCATAAAATTCCGCACACTTTCCATACTTTCGCAGGTGAAGACCATGTCTTTTATAGACTTCCGGGCAGAGGTACTCAGCAAACCGTCCGATAATGCATTGAACTTTGCCTCGAGGTCTTCAACGGTCATCGGTTCGCGGGGATCACCTTTGGGATATTCCAGATAAACCGAATATTCTTTACCCTGTTTTGTGCGGACAGTTACGCGTGACGGCTGTTTTGCAGGGAACATTTTTTCAAATTCTTCGCTTGCCTCGCCTTTGATCTTGTAAATGAATTCTTTCAACCGGGGATCATGGATTTTTTCATCGTCGAAGGTTTGCGTAGTGATTTTTCTATCCAGGATTGCCCGTGCAATGCAGTACGGCAGGCTGTGGTCGGCGGTCTCGCGTGTCTCGGGTTCGTACTTATGCGGATCGAACAGGATGTCACACGCCCTGGCGATAGTCGTTACGATAACTTCTTCAACATCATCCGGTTTGATGTCGTTTTCTGTTACAACTTTCAACGTAGCCGTTATGTGCGTGTGTGTCAGGGCTTCTGTCGGGAACGCTTTCATCGAGCATTCCAGTATTTTGAACGAATCGCCGAGCCCGCCAATAAGTTTATTTTCGTCCCAGCCTTCACCGAAAACGTCCATAAATCCTTCTTTGCCTTCGAACACCGCTTCAGTACCGGAATATCCTTTTTGCGCCATCAATGAAGCAAACACGCCCGCCTGCACAGCCATCGGGTCGACGGTGTTTTTCATCATGGTGAGCATGCCCGCCGTTGGACAGCCTATCGTATGATTATGGCAGCCCGAAATGCCGATAGCATTGACCATCTGGTCTTCCGTCAAACCCAGCAATTTGCCGGCGACCACCGGCGAGACAAACTGCGTCAGGGTCGCGTGATGCCATTTCCGTTCACGGACACCCGGAACGGCGAACTCACACAGCCGCATTTCAAATTCATACGCCAGTACGATGGCAACAATCACGTCCTTCATTGAAGCGTTGACCATCTCCCCTACTGCCAGGGCGGCGGGAATTACATCCGACGGGTGGCTTGGATCTTCTTTCCAATAGATGTCGTTAAAATCGAGAGCGCGTATCATAAGCGAATTCACAAGCGTTGCATTCACAGCGGGCATCCTGTCACCGAAGCCGATTAGCGCTGCCTCTTCCCTGCCGCCCATACCGGTATAAATAATCCGCAGGATATTCACATCTTTCGTGTGATACCCCCCGTACGCACAGCCGATCGAGTCGTAGAGGTAGCGCTTCACCTCGTTGACTGCTGCATCAGTCAGGTCTTCGTACCTCAGATTGACAGCAAACTGCGCAATTTTTCGTGAGATTGTTTGGGACATAATTGTTGCATCCTTATATTGGTGTAATTTTATGATTTTTTCAACTAGCGTAACTACACTCCCAATCCTACTCATATGAATGGGAAGTGCCACCCGATAGTTCAAATTAAAATAAAATTAAAAAACATATTTTACTTTGGAGTAACCAATACTATTACGTCTATACCTTCTTCTTGTCTCGTTAAATCATTTTCAATAGCGCTTGGATTATCTAACAAACCATCCGGGTTATATACAAAACAAAATAATGTTTTGCAATCAGGATGATTTTTGTATTTCTCTATATCTATTATTAATTCTTCACCGAGTCTTATATCTTTTAAACCATGACGAGTTTTTTTGGTTTCAACAACGATTTTTTCATTCTTTAATATGAAATCCATTCGAGAAGAACCCCCAGCGTAGCTCGGAGTCCATTCTTCAGGTCTTATGTCATTAAAAAATATTTTAAGAAGAGAATGAAATAAATCTTGAACATCATACTCATCTTCTATTTTTAACGTTTCTCTATTATCATGCCTTTTACTTAATTGCCGTTCAACAATTTGGAATCTATTACAGACCAGTTTTATTTTATTAATCGGGCCATCAACTTCCAAAATTTTATCTGTTTTAATTCTATTTAATTTAATTTTTTCTTTCCATTCATCAGGATTTTTCTCAATATTTTCCGACAGCGCCTTGAGGAACTCTAATTTGTTATTAATATCTTTTTTGAAATTTTTTTCTTGCCTTCCTACAACATATCCATTTTCATCCAACAATGGATGAGTTACTCCATGAGGTAAAGGTCCAGGAGGGGGCCTAAAGTTAGAAATATTCTTAAACTTTTCAGCTTCTTCTGTTGAAATGTATTTTCTAAGTATATCTACTGAATGCATTTTCCATCTATCACTTTTTTGCAAATTTAAAACTCCATTCTTAATCTTTTCACCATCTGCAATTAAATCTTTTAATTTTTCAATTGATTTTTCCATAATAATATTTCACTTTTTAATTAAATTTTATATCTGGGTGGCACACCCAAACTTGTTTGGGGGTGTTTCATATCACAGGAAATGAATCTATATCTATGGGAATTGGACCTTTGCCATTTCCAGACCATCCCTTTATACTCGACCACTTCCAATCTTCAGGATTCTTAACTAATCCCCGCCTGACAGGATTATTATGAATGTAATCCACCATTTTTATAAGCGCCTCTCTGGATATAACATTTCTGTCATATCCTCCCCCATCCTGCCAGAATCTGTAAGGCGTATGTTTTTGACCTGTGGCTAACCATTTCAAACCATCAGGATTATGTTTTCGCAAATATATGAGAGCTTTTCTTGATACTGATTGTTTTATTGATAACAAAATATTCGAAATAGAATAATTCTCATAGATTGGATAGATAAGCATATGCACATGTTCAGGCATAATTACATAAGCCCAGAGATGAAAATTGTGTTTTTCTTTTGCTTGAACAACAGCCTCAATAAAATAACTCCTTGTTCTTTCTTTAGTAAGAAAGGATTGGTTTTTATAGCAGGAAAATGTCAGTTCATGAGCACAGTTAAGATCATTGAAGCGTTTGCATTTCTTTAGTTTCATTGGAAATCACTCAAATGTAATCTAACACCCCCAAACAAGTTTGGGGGTGCCACCCAAGTTTGGGGTGACATAATTTATATAAATGTTAATTATCGATTTCTGATAGTTTGTTTTAATTTTTCGCACATTTTAGATTTTTCTAATGCAAATTGAAATCGATTGTCAATAAATGCCACTATTGTTGAAATTAAAATACATGCAATAAAAAACAAAATAAACCGTAATGTAACAAAGAAAACAAAAGACAATATTACATACGCAATAATAAAAATGATAATCGTAGGTATGTTTATCATAAAAGCCCTTGCAGTACTATTTAGCTTGAACAAATAAAAGTAAGATACCCCTCTTGTTAATCCTTGTATATATGAAGTATTAATCATACTACTTGCAATGAACAGAAGAACAAAATTAATAAAATATATGTACCATACACTTCCAATGCTCACCCAAATAGCAAAAACTAAATCAATAATAATTGCTAAAATGTAAATCATAATTTAAACCAACCATAATATATATTTGGGTGTCACCTCCATCCCGCTGAGCGGAATTGGGGGTGTTTTGCGTCTTTTTATTAAAATTTGAGGCTAATACAACAACCTACAACTTCCCAATCACCGCGTCAGCCATGTCGAGGGTGCCTGCAGAGCCGCCCATGTCGTAGGTTCTGACTTTTCCTTCCTTGAGTACTGCAGCCACTGCATTTTCTATCCTCTTTGCCTTATCGGTTTCGCCGAGCCACTGCAGCATCATCTTTGCAGTCATGATCATTGCAATCGGGTTGACCTTGTACATTCCGGTGTATTTTGGAGCAGAACCGTGAGTCGGTTCGAATATTGCATAGTCATCGCCGATGTTCCCGCTGGGCGAAAACCCGAGTCCGCCCACAAGCTGGGCACACAGGTCGGAGAGAATATCGCCGAACATATTCGTTGAAACGAGCACGCCGTAATCCTGCGGATTTTTTACCAGCCACATGCACTGGGCATCGATGTTGGTTTCCCACAGTTCTATGCCGGGGTATTCTCGTGCGATTTTTCGCGCCTCGCGTACCATCAAGCCGCTTGTCTCACGGATTACGTTCGGTTTTTCTACAACCGTAACCGATTTATAACCATACTTTTTAGCGTATTCAAATCCCTGCCTTGCGATATTTTGACACGCCTCCCGTGTAAATACCCGGCACGAAACCGCAATATCATCGAGGCTGTGCTGACCGAAACGCACCATTTTTTTGTTATGTTTTGCTAATGCATCAAAAACTTCCTGCGGCAGCGGATGAAATTCCACCCCGCTGTATAATCCCTCGGTGTTTTCACGAAATACAACTATATCTATACCGTCCCGATAGTTGAGAGGATTTCCCGGGAAAGCTTTGCATGGCCGCAGATTCGTATGCAGATTGAATAACTGACGCAACTGCACAATCGGGCTGGAATATACAAATCCTTTGTCTTTCAGTTCGGGGAGCAACTCTTCCTGCGCTTCTTCTTTGGGTTTCGAGGTGATTGCCCCAAAAAGACAGCAGTCGGTTTCCTTGAGAAGTTTGATCGTTCTCTCAGGAAGCGGATTGCCTTCGGTACACCAGAATTCCCAGCCGATGTCACCGTAAGTATAATCCGCTTTAAAACCGACAGCTTCAAGGACTTTCATCGCTGCTTCAGTTACGTCTTTTCCGACACCGTCGCCGGGCAGAACTGCAATTTTTTTCATGATATTTGACTCCTTTAATTGATTTATATTAAATTAACCGCAGGCACGCAGAGGCGCTGATAGCATTTTGCTTTTCAAGTTTATGTATCCTGAATTTCAAAAAATTGAAAGTTTTAGAGATAAGTTCCTGATACATCTTATCGGGATTTAAACTGCTGTATTTACTGAAATAAAAAGGACTTAGGTTTTTACCTTTATTGTCATTCCCGCTCTTTATTGTCATTCCCACTCTTTATTGTCATTCCCACTCTTTATTGTCATTCCCACGAAAGTGGGAATCCAGTTTTTATATTATCTATGGATTCCCCCGAGTACTCGGGGGAATGACATTGAAATAAATTGATATTTAATTATTATTACTTATGCAGAAATAGATTTTATGAATAAACCAAATTATATAGAATACGAATTATTTTGATGAACATATCCCGAGTACCAGGAGCAAGCCAAGAATGTCCATTCTACCATTCTAAAAAAAATTATATTCGTTTCTTTATCCATTGTTCAAGCCCGCCGGCAAGTATTAATTCCTGCGCTGTCGGTCCTACGGGGCTGATGGGATAATTGATGTCATCCGCTCTCAAAACCGCACTTTCGAAATCGATCCTAACCGTTACACCTGTACGAACGGTTAATTCCTTTGCACCGAAGCGTTTTTTCAGGTCAGCGACCAATTCCGGTGCTTCAAGGGTGAGAAAACCGTTGTTGAGAGCGTTGCGCTTGTAAGTTTCGCTGAAAGAAGCAGCCGCCACAAGCTGAATGCCCCGGTATTTTAGCGCCGTTGCCGCCTGTTCGCGTGAACTGCCCGTACCGAAATTGACGCCGCCGACCAAAATATCCCCTTTTCGGACTATTTTTGTAAAATTCGGGTCATAATTTTCCATAACTACTTCCGCCTGCTGCTCCGGGGTGAAATCGTCTATGTAGGTGTACTTGCCGGGGAATATGCCGTCGGTATTCAGATTGTCCTGCCAGCAAAAAATGAGTTCGCCTTCTATTACGGCTGGCATTCCCTTTAAGAGTTTTACTTTTTGTTTTTCCGCAGTTGCCTTTTCATTTACAGTTATACTTTTTACCGGCTTAACCGAATCATATTTTTTCTGTGCAGCAATTTTACCGGCAATTGCCGATGCAGCGACCACAGCAGGTGATGCGAGGTATGCCTTTGCTTCCCGCGAACCCATTCTGCCTTTGAAATTCCTGTTTGTTGCAGAAATTCCCACTTCCCCCGGCTGCAAGAGCCCTTTCCCCATACCGATGCACGGACCACAGCCGGACGGCAAAGGGATTGCGCCTGCTTTAATGAGTGTCTGCCAGTCACCACGGCGTTTGCTCTCTTCTTCCACTTCGCTGGATGCGGCGGCAACGTAAAACTCAACACCGGGAGCGACTTTTTTCCCGCGAACAACCGCCGCAGCTTCCGCAAGGTCCTCAACACGGCTGTTAACACAGGAAACAAGATATGCCTTGTGTATTCTAATATTTTGCTTTTCAATACCGGTAACACCGGTCATAACTTTTACATGGTCTGGTCCGGATACGTGGGGACGCACCGTTGATAAATCCAGCACCAGTTCTTTGGCATAAAAAGCGTCCGGATCAGCTTCGGGTATATCCTCTTCAAGTTTTTTTATAAGTTTTTCATTCAAACGGGGATTTTCTCCATTCCCGTCAGCGTCGGACGGGATACCCTGCAGACCGCGTTCTGCAATAATCTTTGCTCGATTCCGCAGCCAGTCAATTGTTACGTCGTCAACAGGAAATATACCTGCCAGTGCACCCCATTCAGTTGTCATGTTCGCAATAGTCAGTCGCTGGTCAATATTCAATGAGGGAACTCCATCACCCGTAAATTCTATTGCATGATTCAAGACTTCGTCCTTGTTGAAAAGACCACAGAGGGTGATAATTACATCCTTACCGGTTACGCCCGGTCTCAACTTTCCATACAGTTCAACTTTAGCAACCGGGGGAATATTCCACCATGTTTGACCCGTTGCCCAGATACCTGCTGCATCAGTACGAACCACCGGTGTACCGAGACAACCCAAACCGCCGTACATGTTCGAGTGACTGTCGGATGCAACTACCATCGTACCGGGCAAGGCATATCCTTCTTCACACATGATCTGGTGTCCTATTCCCCTTCCTGCAGGGTAAAAGTCGACTCCCATTTCCTTTGCAAATGTTTCGATTGACCGGTATTTTTCAAGGTTTTTTTCACTTGTATCCTGTATATTATGGTCCAGTGCAAACACCGGCTGGCGGGGATTTGCCATTTTTTTCGCACCGATTGCTTTGAACTTACCCATCACAGCCCCGGTGTTGTCATGCGTCATAACGTGAGCGGGACGAATGAAAATATAGTCACCGCTCCGAACTTGCTGTCCTTCTTCAAGCCCGACAGCGTACTGCTGTACTATTCTCTCAACGAAATTCTGTCCCATTATTCCCTCATTTCAACGTACAATCACATAATAAATAACGTATAACCAGCTAAAAATACCGTGAATTATTGCCCAGATTATAGACTTATTCAAACTCCACGATATTGCGATGGCAAGTGCTGAGCCAAAGCTAATACCATGTTTGACGGCATCGCCTTTTCCTGATTTCATAAGCTCTCCGTGTTTTTGTGTATTTAATTTATGCTCTGAAAATCTCAAAATTGATAAAGTCGGCATGATGGAGTATCCAAGCTTCGGGAGTGCGGTAGCTGCCGTCACCTTCTTTTGAGTGCACGGCAATAATATGCATTACTTCATCGGGAATGCCTTCATCAAAGCAAAGTCCCACGCCGGAAAAAGGGTGCCGGACAATTTTACCACGTTTGATTTTAATCCAGCCGTCTTTTGTTTCCGCCACTTCAAGCAGCTTCCCGACGTCGTGCAGAAGTGCGCCGGCAACAAGGTGGTCCATGTTAATAGAGATGACACCTTTGTACAATTCATCAATTATTTTCCCGGCTTCGCGGGCGACACTAACAACACCGCGGATATGAGTAACAAAATTAATATCGCTTCCAACCGCTATCCCGCTAAGCGGGATCAGGGTAAAAGGCATTTTCAGCATATCATCGGGCGTAAACCCGCTGATTTTAAACGCTTTCAGCCAGACGTTAAGTGTCTTTTCTCTTAAATCTTCATCCGTAACATCTGAAAATTCCGGAATGAGTTCCAATAGGCGTTCTTTCATATTGCAACCTTTATATTTATATATTTCCTAAATTACCAAACTTATTCTCTGTTGGTGATCCCGCTAAGCAGGACCAACATAGAACTTGAATTTATTTTAACTCTCATTCTGCACGATTGTCAAAATCAAATTCAATTAATAAAGTGAACTATTGCATTAATTTTTAAGGGTTCATCATAATAATGGGTACCTGTGCTTATTCCCAAAGCTTCGGGATGTCTTATACAATAGGAAATACATATAAATTGTCAGAACCACCCCGAGTACTCGGGGATGTAATGATGCACATGATTTTTATTTCATCACGGCAATCATTTAATCTTCCCGCTTGGCGGGATCAGCGGTTCAGACATGTTCTTTGGTTTTTTGATTACTAAAGATTTTTAGAAATTCAATGCTTTTATTCAATGCTTTTTTGTTGCTTTCCATTAAAATTAGAATATACTATTTCAGTATTAATTTTTTTCACATGTACTTATTTTTATGATGAACCTTTTAAAGAGATTCTGAAACAAGTTCAGAATGACAAAAATGAAATAGAAATCTGTATAATTTAAATTTTTAAGTCAAATTCAATCAATCGACCGCTCCTCCGGTCCGTCGTATTCCCAGGCGAACGGGTCAATTCTCCGCATTGGTTTATACCGGTTTTTTTCTTCAAAAATATGCGCCGAGAGACCGGAAATTCGGCTCAGTATAAAAAACAAGTTTCCGTAATCGGGCGTGAAATCAAGCTCGCAGAGCACTGCGGCAATGGCTCCATCAACATTGATCGGAAGATTCTTTCCGGTAACTTCATTGAGCGTCTTTTCAACCGATTTCGCAATTTTTACATAGTCACCGGCGATACCGTATTTTTCCGCAAGTTCAAATAGTTTAACTGTTCTGGGGTCCTTCGTATGTATCCGGTGACCGTACCCGAAAACCACTTTTTTCTCTTCCCTCATTGCAGTAATTACCTGTTTAACCGCTTCATCGATCGATAGATTGTGCTCATTTCGCACAGTATTGATATTATTAAAGATATACATAGCGGACTCGATAGCACCGCCGTGAAATTTGTTGATTGACAGAATACCCGAAGCGAGTGCACCGTTGAAACTTGCGCCGGTTGATGCAACAGTGATTGCAGCAAGCGCCGATGGAGGCGTTATGCCGTGATCAATAGAGGAGACAAAGATTGCATCCAACATCTTCCCGACATTTTCGGACGGGAGTTCGCCTTTCAATACAAGATAAATTGCTTGGGAAAAGGAGATTTTTCCCATCAACCGGTCGATTGAATAACCTCTTATAGTGATTTTATTAGGTTCGATTTTTGTAATACCCGTTTTCCAGATTTCTCCAGCCATGGTAACCTCTATGATTTATTTATTAATTCTTATTTATTAGAACCCGGCTTTCTGCTCATTAGTTTTTAAATTTTGAACTTACCTAACAAGTATCTTCATTGCTTCTTCAACTATTAACGTTGTGGAAAGAAGATAATCAAAATTGATCGTTTCGTACGTATCGGTCGGCTTGTGAATATGCGGGGTTGTATCGGAGTTTCTATATTCTTCAGTAATCCCAACAGCCTTAAATTCCAGCCTCCGGAATGATGAATGATCTGAGCCGCGCTCATTTGTTGTATGTATTTTCAACGTTTTCCCCTGCAAGCGCACCGCCTCTTCATATAGTTCGACTGCACCTTCATAAGGTATTTCAAGCTCGAACGCCCTGTCGCCATCCTCATCCCAACCCATCTGGTCGATGGTATGCACAGAATGGACGTTCTTGTTTTCATCTTTCAGCTTCTGAGCAAATGCCCTGCTGCCGCGCATCCCCCGTTCCTCCTGGTCGAATAAAACAAAAATAAAATTCTTTGAACGGTTCTCAAGCTGGCGGAGTGTTTTTGCGATAGTCATTACTATTACTACACCGGTGGCGTTATCGTTTGCGCCTGGGCATTCCTGAACAGTATCATAATGCGCTCCCAACACAACGTATTCATCGCTCGGCACAGTCGATTCCAGAACGGCATAAATATTCTCACCTTCATCGCTGTATGCATGCGTAAGAGGATCATAGCCAAATTCTTTAAATAGATTAACTAAGTAACTACGCACAGTCTTCCTGTTTTCAAGCGAAAATCTATTCGGCAGCAGAATATCCGGGCTGATCTCCGCTTTTCCCGTCAACTTTGCCATAATGTTCTCCTGCAGCTCTTTAGTATTCGATGTGATTTCTTGTTGTGCGCTGCATATATCAAATAAAAAAACAGCACTTAATAAAACAGCAAACCAAATAAAATTTGCGCATTTTTTCAATATATTATCTCCGTTCATTTCATTTCCTCCTTATAGTTTTTCACTGACTGCGTTATGCGTTAATTTACCAGACTGTATTATTATAGTACCGGAGTATGTTCAAAAATCATTTTGAACCGGAAAACGCCCCAAATGTATGTTTTCTCTTAAAAAATGTTAGGTTTATTTTTTAACCCGATTAATTCATAAATTCGTATAGATTTAGTTATTTGTCCCGCTTAGCGGGATTAATTTTTCACCCTCTCCCTTAAGGGAGAGGTTAATATCGCATAGTTCTCCCAAGTACTCGGTAGAACACATATGTTAACGGCTATGCTTTCACAAACAGGTATAAATTGTCCCCCGCATACTGCGGGGGACAAATAGCAAAATCATATGACTAAATCTTTACATAAATTCCAATTCTGTCGTGCCCCGAGTACTCGGTGCATCTAAAATAGATCCTGAATCCCGCTTAGCAGGACCAACAGAGAGCAATATTGATGAACAGACAAGAATGTCTGTTCTACTGTTAAGTATATTGAAATAGATTGATTACCTGTTAACCTGCTCTTTTTATATGTGTCAAAAGGTTATCTGGTAGAACATCCCGCTAAACGGGATTGTCTGTTCATATCTTTTCTTAACTTTCTAAAGTGTTTTTTCACATAGTGATCACTGCGTGACACCTCCGGCTTCTTATACATTTATGTATATATCAAAGCTAGCGAGGTGAATCCCCCGAGTACTCGGGGGATCGCCGAGCAACTATGGACGGTTATATAATAAAATGCAAACTATTTAATGCTCTCTGTAATAATAAAGACTACCAAGGTAAAACTTATAGCCCGGAAACAATTTTTCGTGTTGTTTTCCACAAGTCATCGAAAGAATCCACGACCGTTGCGCCGACTTCACGCAAGCGTTTTACTTTCCCTTCGTGCGTGCCCCTGTTTCCTTCAATAATAGCGCCTGCATGAGAAAAGCGAGTCCCTTCTTTTGCCGCTTTCCCGCCGATAAATGCTATCAGCGGTTTTGTGAATTTCCCCTGTTCAATCAAGTCCGCCACTTGCTCTTCTTGTGAAGAGCCAATCTCGCCGAACATTACTACCACATAACAACCGCCTTCGTTTCTTCGTCGTGCTCAAAAAGCTTTATAACCTCCGGATGCGGCAGACCCACCAGGGCATCTCCACCTACGTGAATGAGTGTCGTAACTCCCACACCTGCTTTTCCAAGATAATAACCGATTGACGAGGTAATTCCCCCGCTTCTTGACGTAACGCCTACATTACCCTTCTTAAACCATGTTTTGGCTGTAGCTGCTCTTCCGCCGATCATCCCGAGCACTCCTTTGTCGACGCTGAGCAAACCCAATGTATTAGGACCAACAAATCTTGCGCCTGTTTCCTTTGCTGTTTGTTCAATTGTCAGAACGTCATAAATCGGAACCCTGTCGGGGATAATCACCACAAGTTTCACACCGGCGTACATTGCTTCAAGCGCTGCATTTTTTACAAGCGGTGCCGGAACAAAAATCACGCTTATGTCGATTTCACCGACATTTTCCCGGGCCTCTTCAACAGTATTAAAAACAGGTATACCGTGAACTTCAGCGCCTCCTTTTCCCGGAGTACAGCCTGCAACAACCTTCGTACCGTATTCGACCATCAACTTTGTCCGCGCCATGCCTTCACGCCCCGTTATCCCCTGTATCACCACCCGTTTATGTTCGTCAACAAGAATAGACATACCATTCCTCAATTTTATACTTCTGCGATTCTGCGGTTAAGAAATTGTATCAAGGTTCTCAATAGGAAGTGAAACGTAACACCCTTTACTCCCGTGCATCCGGCACTCTAATTCACAGGCAAGACACTCTGTGCATTTGCCTTTTTTAGCTTCTTCTTCGGTAACTGCAAGAACAGGCTTCTCATTTTCAAGCTTCAATATCCCGGCTGGGCATGCTTCGATACATATTTTCGATGAGCACTGTGCGCACAAATCGTATTGAAACTGCACTTTTCCTGTCATACTCTCGAATTCGTAATCTACTTTTTTTAGCCCCACCTGCGGTTTTTCAGTTTTAGCTGTCGGTTTATATTCCTTTAATAATTTGTCCATCCTTTCGGCACAGAAATCCGCCGAATCGTCCTTTGTATACCCCTCGACAGGCGCAGGAACACCTTTTGTGTATGTTTGCAGAATTTCGACCGCCTTCTCTTCCATATTCCCGCCAAGGCGGACGACCGCGGGGATTGAAAGGTGTTCTTCGATAAACGCTTTAGCAAGTCCCCGTCCGGAGTGAATCTGTTCCTGACTGGCGACACCCGAACCGGAACCGAAATATCCGTCGATGTTTTTCTGGGACAGAATTATTCTTGTAGCACGGTAGACTTTTGAAGCGGGGGGGTTTCCGCTTGTATCGCAAAAATTCGCCAGCTTGTATCCCCTGCGCTGTATTGCATCCATCGACATCATCGAGCCGCCGCCCCCGGCGCCGTGAAATCCCAGATATCCTTTGTTTTTTTCAAATCCACGCTCCAGTTGAATAAAGTAAAAGGTGCCGCGGTAGTCGTTTTTTTCGATAGAGTAGGCAAGCAGATCAAGCGGAGTCGGCGGGCTGTCGAGTTCGCGCGCATAGGTTATGCCGAGTTCCGGATGCCTGAAAACGGCGTAATCATCGATCGTTATACGGCAGTCGGCAGCTACAATAGAATCGTCTTCGGTAATCACTACCGGATTGATTTCTACCGAACGCGCCTCATATTTCAGGGCGACATTTACAACATTGACCAGAACACGGCTCAGGCGAAGCATGGTTTTACCGTTTAATGGAAATCTGCGTAGAAGATTGAGCGCCTCGTAATCCCGTAGACCTGTCGAGATGTTTACCGGAAATTTAACTACCGCTTCGGGATGCTGGCGGGCAATCTCTTCTATTCCCGAACCGCCCTTCATACTGAAAATCAATACCGGCGCCCGCTCCATATCGTCGACGATCAAACTGGTAAACATCTCATCCTTGATTGCAAGTTTCTCTTCGACCAGCACCTGGGTCACTTTGAAATTTCGGATCGATTTACCTAAGATGCCGC
>LJUD01000037.1 GCA_001304035.1 bacterium SM23_31
GATACGACATACAGCGTATCACGCTGTATTAAAAATTCACCGCATTTTTCGAATTCTCCAGGTCCTTGACCTCTTCTGCCTATAGTCCTGATATAATTAAGATCTTTGTCAAATTTCTGAATTCGTATACTTCCTGTCTCACCGACGTATAGATTATCTTTACTGTCAATCGCCACATAAGCCGGGTAAAAGAACTGGTAATTATCATTGGTTCCTTCCACTTCTCCGATCTGCCTGTAATAAAATAGACCAACTTTTTGATATTTATAGAGAGGCTCTTTATTCTCTATGATCTTTTTACCGTCTTCGATCTTTATAGTATAGGTCTCGAATTCCTGACCATAGGAGATATTGAACACAAAAAACAATAAATATAATTGAATAATGTACTTCATATTTACCTCCAGGTTGTTGATTTATCATTACTCAGGAAATAATATTATTTTTTAAAACTTTGGAAAATTATTCTCGTGCCCAGCCGGATGCCGGAAATGATTGATAAATAGAATAAAATAGACTTTCATATCCTGTTTATCATGTTAATCCTGTCAAAATATTACATACATTCTACGAATACAGCTCACCTGCCAAAGTGGGATCGATTTCGTTTTTGGCTTTGTATTCATTTAATTTATTGCGGAGAGTACGGACGCTGATACCAAGCGATTCTGCGGTTTTTGTGCGGTTATTATCATGCTGACGAAGGGTCTTGAAGATCAAATGCTTTTCCATTTCATACAGCGTCAGATTCGTATCCTCGGATTCGTACTGCTTGAAGAAATCAAAATCATCATCCTCAAAAACGAAAAGTTTCGGCTCCAGTATACCACCTTTGGACATAATGACGGCGCGTTCGACACGGTTTTCAAGCTCTCTAACGTTACCGGGCCAATCCAGACGCATTAATAATTCCATCGCCTCGTCGGTAACACACTTAACATTTCTATTATGCTCAGTATTATATTTATTTATGAAGTGGTCAACCAGCAGGGGTATATCTTTTTTTCGTTCTTTCAGCGGCGGAAGAACAATAGGGATAACATTTAAACGGTAGTAGAGGTCGTCCCGAAATCTTCCGTTTTTTATTTCTTCTTTTATGTCGCGGTTGGTAGTAGCAATGACTCTCACATCCACGCTTATGCTTGTGTGGTCTCCCACGCGTTCGAATTCCTTTTCCTGGAGCACTCTCAGGAGTTTTGCCTGTAAAGCAGAACTCATTTCGCTTACTTCGTCAAGCAGAATTGTCCCGCCGTCTGCCACCTCAAACCTGCCTTTTCGTGTCCTGATAGCGCCGGTGAAAGCTCCTTTTTCATGACCAAACAGTTCACTCTCCGTCAATCCTTCCGGTAATGACGCACAGTTTGTTTTAATGAACGGTTTACCGGCACGGGTACTGTTATAGTGTATTGCACGTGCCACCAATTCTTTACCGGTGCCGCTGGAACCCTGAATAAACACCGTTGCGGAACTTTTTGCAACAGACTCGAGAATTTCAAATATTTTTTTCATCTTTGTACTTTTACCGACTATCTGGTCGAAACCGTAAATGCCGTCAATTTCTTTCCTGAGATTGCGGTTTTCCTGTTCCAGGTCAAGGTATTTAAATACTTTATTAACGGCGATCTCAATCGCATCTGCAGAGAACGGTTTTGTAATGTAGTCAAAGGCGCCCTGTTTCATAGCTTCTACGGCATTATCTATAGTACCGTATGCGGTCATCATCACCACGGCTGTTTCGGGCTTTACCGCTTTTACATGCTTCAAAACTTCCATGCCGGAAATATCCGGCATCCGTATATCCGTTATCACAAGTTCAAATTCATCTTCTTTAAATCGTTTGATTCCCGTTTCCCCATCTTGCGCCGCTATGACATCATAATCCATACGGATTATCGTTTCTGTCAAGAAATCCCGCATCAAAGAATCATCGTCGATAATCAAAATTTTCTTTTTGTCCATATACATTCCTCTTCAGCATATTAATATGGGAAACTGATACGGAAGATGGTTCCGCCGGTCTTAGAGCTATCTACAGTAATAGTGCCGTTATGGGCATCGACAATTTTTTTTGCTATCGATAGCCCCAGACCGGTACCGTCCGCTTTCGTAGTAAAAAACGGCAGGAAGAGCTTCTTTATATCTTCTTCGGGTATTCCTGTACCTGAATCTTTCACGAAGATTTCCACGCGGTCTTTATTTTTCACATCGGTTATGCCGACTTCAAGTTCGCCTTCATAAGACATAGCCTGAACGGCATTTTTTACAACATTTAATATTACCTGCTGCAGGAGTTCGGGATCGATGAGCACTTCAAGCGAATCAATTTTATAGCATTTTTTCAATTTTATATTGCTTTCATCCTGCTCAAGCTCAACCTGTACTAAAGACAAAACATCATCTACTGCCTGAACAATATTTTCAGGACGTTTCTTAATACGCACGGGTCGTGTATATACAAGCAAATTAGTAGCAGTACTATTTAAACGTGCAACACCTTCAATAATTTTTTGAACGAGTTTACGCCGCGGGTCATCGACATCGAGGTCACGCTCCAGGAGTGCCGCAAATCCGCCTATACCTCCAAGCGGATTGCGTAATTCATGTGCGACATTACCTGCCATCTCACCAAGGGCTGCCAATGTACGGGTATGCTGGACTTCTTCCTGGAGCACTTTAATTTTCCGCAAATCACTAAACATTTCCACGGCACCCAGTATCTCGCCGTGTGCATTGGTTACTAACGAGGTGCTGTATTCGACAGGAATCGTTTTACCGGTCTTTGAGTAAATCTCTTTTTCCTTATTGTTATGTTTAACTCCTTTTTGCAGCGTATGTAAGGGTGTGGACTCAAACGGGATTTTCTTACCGATAGACTCGGTATACGGTTTTCCCATAACCGATTCTGCAGTAAAGCCAGTGAGTTCGGAAGCAGCACGGTTGAAAATTGAAATGTTCCCATCGAGGTTGATAACAACAACACTCATGCTCATGCTTTCAAGGATATTTTCAAGATGGTTTCGAATAGAATCCATCCTGCGCAGGTTCAGGTCAAGCTGCTCATTCTTCTTTTCGAGTTCCAAGTCCAGCGCTGAAATCTTTTCCTGGAGTAAATCATAGGATTCACGGAGTTTTTCCGTGCTTTCGGCAAAATATTCAAAAGCCTGTATGAGAGATGATATTTCATCATTCAAAACAGGCTTTCTCCGACGTGCACTGCTCCGTGACATGGCTGCAGGAGCATTGTTTTTTTGTGCTGCCATGAAGTAATACCTTAAACTAACCACCTATTTTCTATAATTCTTAATAATTTATCAATGTATTATGGCAAAGTCAAGTTAAATTCGTAATATTACACTTGTGAAATTTTTTCAAACTTTTAATAAAGTTTACAAAATTACTTGACAATTAATATTTTTTTATTATATTGTTTTAGGTAGTCAAGTAGATATGATTTTGCTGATTTCTCTACCTGAGGCTGTTTTTCTTACGACCGATACAGAGCCTTATGAATCGACATGAAAATTACAACGAGGACTATATACGGACTACGAGCTATCATAGAATTAGCCCTAAATTATAATAAAAAGCCAGTAAAACGAAAAGAAATATCAGAAAAACAGGATATTCGTGAAGCTTATTTAGAGAATATTTTACTGATCTTAAAATCAGCCGGTCTTGTTAGTTCTTTTCGCGGACCAGAAGGGGGATATATTTTGAACAGACCACCCTCTTTAATTAAATTAGGGGAAATTGTTGAAGCGCTTGATGGTCAATTTGATCCAACCGGTCATGTAAACAAGCCCCAAAAATGCGATAAAAATAATGATTGTCTTACAAAGGATATATGGATTAAATTAAGGGAAATCCATGAGAAATTTTTACATTCGATAACATTAGAAGACATTTTGACTCAAAGAAACTGAAAATTTTTTTACTATATTGTTAACAATATTTATAAACAATATAAATAAATGATATTCATATTTGGAGGGTAAAATGGAAACTTATCGGTCAAATCTAATGGTATGTTCCGGTACGGGGTGTGTTTCAAACGGATCCTTTTTAATGAAGGAAGCCTTGAATAAGGAGATTTTAAAACACGGCTTGGAAAATGAAATTAAAGTGATTACCACAGGCTGCAATGGTTTTTGTGCTAATGGACCTGTTGTTGTCGTCCATCCTGAGAGAATATTTTACCATATGATTACAGAAGAAAAAGTTCCTCATTTAGTGCAAGAACACTTTTTGAAGGGAAGACCTGTTCCCGATTTCATGTTTACTCCTCCCGAAGAGGTTTCACCAATTCCAAGATTGGATGATATTCCTTTTTTCAAACACCAGCGTCTCATTGCTTTAAGGAACAGAGGTTTGATCGATCCGGAAAATATAGATGAATATATCTCCCGAGACGGATATGCCGCCCTTGCTAAAGCATTGACGGAAATGACTCCTAAAAAAGTAATAAAAGAAGTGAAAGAATCCGGCTTAAGAGGCAGAGGAGGAGCGGGATTCCCGACCGGTCTTAAGTGGGAGTTGACTTCAGAGGCTGAGGATGAAGTGAAATACATTGTTTGCAATGCAGATGAAGGAGACCCGGGCGCCTTCATGGATAGAAGCATTTTAGAATCAGATCCCCATTCAGTAATAGAAGGTATGACTATCGGAGCATGGGCAATCGGTGCGCATCAAGGTTTTATTTATATCAGAAATGAGTATCCCCTCGCCTATAAACGTTTATTAATTGCTATAGAACAGGCGCGGGAATATGGTCTTCTGGGAGAAAACATTCTGGATATGGGTTTTAAATTCGACATTCAAGTCCATAGAGGTGCGGGTGCTTTTGTTTGCGGAGAGGAGACGGCGCTTTTGGCTGCACTTGAAGGTAAACGGAGTGAGCCCAGATCAAGACCGCCTTACCCGGTGCAAAAAGGGTTCGATAATAAACCCACCAATATTAATAATGTTGAGACATGGGCAAATATCCCTCCAATTGTACTTAAAGGAGCTAAATGGTTTTCGGAAATAGGAACTGAAAAAAGCAAGGGAACGAAAGTTTTTTCTTTGGTCGGAAAGATAAATAATACAGGACTAATAGAGGTTCCTATGGGTGTTACTTTGGGAGAGATCATTTACAAGATGGGTGGTGGAGCTCCGGATGGCAAAAAAATAAAAGCAGTCCAAACCGGTGGCCCTTCTGGAGGATGTATACCCGCTGAATTATTTAACATGCCGATAAATTATGAGAGCCTGACAGAGGCGGGGTCAATGATGGGCTCAGGAGGAATGGTGGTAATGGACGAGGATACCTGTATGGTGGATATTGCCAAATATTTTCTGACTTTTACCCAAAGTGAATCATGCGGTAAATGTACACCATGCAGAGACGGAACGAAAAGGATGCTGGATATACTAACCAAAATAACCGATGGGAAAGGAACGGCTGAAGATTTACAACTTTTGGAAGAATTGGCATATTTTATTAAAAACACGTCCTCGTGCGGTCTGGGAAAAACCGCTTCGAATCCTGTAATAAGTACTTTGAGATATTTTCGGGACGAGTACGCACAGCATATAAAATACAAAAAATGTCCTGCAATGATATGCAGGGATATTATATTTACTCCATGCAAATATAATTGCCCTGTAGATACAGAAATTCCGGCTTTTGTTGCACAAATAACTAAAAATCAATACAGTAATGCTTTCGAAACAATAAGGAAAAATAATCCTTTTCCTATTACCACCAGCTTTATTTGTCATCATCCCTGCGAAGACAGGTGTCAATCGGGCGTTACTCAAGAGCCAATAACTATCAAGGGACTAAAAAGGTTTGTCTCTGAAACAGCACTTAATAATGGATTTGCATCCCCAAAACCGGTTAAACCTAAATACTCAGAGAAGGTCGCCGTAATCGGGGCAGGTCCGGCAGGACTTACCGCTGCTTATGATTTAACCAAATCTGGATATGAAGTTACAGTTTTTGATTCCTCACAAACAGCCGGTGGAATGCTGTCAGCGGCAATTCCCAAATTTCGAATGCCTCAAAATATTTTGGATTTTGAACTAAAAAATATAACCCAGCTGGGTGTTAAAATTAAGAGCGGGATGACTATCGGGAATGACTTAACGATTACTGACCTGCTTCAACAGGGTTACAAAGCGATATTTATAGCGGTAGGAGCACATAAAAGCTTGAAATTAGGTATTAAAGGAGAGAATAAAGAAGGAGTTATCGATTCCCTGGAATTTTTAAAGGACGTGAAATCCGGTAAAAAGGTTAATCTTGGTGAAAAGGTTGCCGTTATCGGAGGCGGAAACTGTGCTATCGATGCAGCAAGAACTGCATGGCGTCTGGGAAGTAAAGTATTTCTCATTTATCGCAGAACGGTCGATGAAATGCCCGCTATAAAAAAGGAGGTTCAAGAAGGCTTTAAAGAAGGAATCAAATTTATATTTTTATCCGCCCCCGTTAAGATTGTTTCTCAGAATGGAAAAATCACCGGTCTGACATGCATAAAAATGAAATTAGGGGACTACGACGAAAGCGGAAGAAGACGACCTGTCCCTATTGAAGGATCTGAATTTGACATAGAAATAGATAATTTAATTCCTGCCATCGGAGAAGAGCCAAATCTTAGTGATTTAATGAATGGAATTACACTGAAGACTTCGAAAAGAAATACTATATTAGTAGACCCGGAAACTTTAGCGACGGATATACCCGGGATATTTGCCGGCGGTGATTGTGTGACCGGACCTTCAACAATTGCCGATTCAATTGCGCAAGGCAAGTTGGCTGCCGCTTCGATTCTTAAATTTCTGAGAGGTGAATCTCTGAAAAGAGAATATAAAGTCACCGAACCTTCAGAATACATCGAGCCGTTGGTATTATCGGATGAAGAAATAGAAGAATTGTCAGAACTGGCTAGACCGGTAATGCCGACCATTCCTGTTGAAAAGAGAGCTGGAAATTTCAACGTGGTTGAGTTAGGTTTATCCGAAGAAGTTTCTATAAAGGAAGCTAAAAGATGCCTCAGGTGTGATGCAAGATGATTTATAGGAGAACGACTGCCGTACAATATTAATGTGTCTTATTCATTCGGATTAAGTTGAGTAATGTAATCCCGCTAATTGGGATCATATATATCATTGTATCACCCCGAGTATTCGGGGCGGTTCTGACGGTGTTTAACGCTATTTTTGCATACGACAATTCAATATACTTAAAATATTTATGAATAAACCGCTTAAAGTGAGATAATAATGCACACATACATTTTATCCGGAATATTATATTGCGGGAATTGCGGATCGAAAATGATCGGAGTGTGCGAGGGGAAAAAGGGAAACTGGACGGGATATAGATGCAAAAAAAAAGCAAGCAGCGGAATAAGCGCTTGCAATATGAGAAATGTTTCTGCTTCTAAAATTGAAGATGCAACTTTTAAAGATGTTATAAAATTATTTTTAGTACCACAGAATGTAAGAATTATATTTCAAAGAATAAAAGAGATATTAGACCGTTCAGAATCACAAATTCAAAAGGAATTTAACAAAATTGAATCTGAAATAAAGGAGATTGAAGAGTCTATTAAAAGATACACGGAAGGATTTGAAAAGGGGTTATTGGATGCAGTATATTTTTCAGAAAGAAATAACATCCAAATGAAGGAAAAAGAAAAATATGAAAGGAAGAAAAATAATTTAAGTATAAAGATGGAAGAGATAAACGATGATATAATATATTTTTATCAATTCAAAAAATATTTGTATAATATAAAACTATCTGCGGAAAACAGATTTCTCAATGATACCTTAGTAAAAAGAAACATTTTAAGAACGTTGATTCGAGGAGAAATTATCAAAAAGATAACGATTTTAACTCCCCGTTTGGCTAAAATTAAATATGATATTGAAGATCAACTAACTGAAAAAATAATTAATTATAAATCCCGTGTCAAGTCAATTAATATTGGTATTTCCAATAAATATATAATTTAAACAGCACATCTTACCCTTTTTATTAATCCCAAGATCCCTGGTCAATTTGGTTTCCAAATAAACCGGATTAAACGGCAATTTCAAAGTACTTCATAAAATGTTCACCATAAATTGCCAGGGTTACAGCAAGGGGCAGCAGTTTAGGCCGGCGAACGAGCGTCCACATCATGAGTTTCCAGAAATGTTTCCTGATCCCCCGTTTAAATCCTAATTTACATGTTGACATTATTAGTGCACGAAGGTGCATGATAGAAATCCGCTCTTTGTTAAATTTTTGCTCAAATTTATAGTTGCGGAGAAAAGTTCTCACCCGATCATAATACGCTTCCGGCTTATAAATATCTCTGAGGAGTTTTTTATACCCGTCGATAAGCTCTTTAAAGTCCATTTTCGGCAGAAAATTCATAGAAAAATCAGTATTATTGCCGGTTCCCTCTTTAATTATGCGGTTTTCCCTTAACAAACGTTTATAAAGCCTCGTGTTGGGCAGGGCATTCAACAGTCCTACCATAGAGGTAACTATTCCGCTTTCGTTAATAAATTGGCTTATGCGTGTAAAAATGTCTTTTTTATCGCTGTCGAATCCTACAATAAATCCTCCCTGAACTTGCAGTCCTGATGATTGAAGTTTTTTCACATTGTCGAGTAAGTTAATCCTTGTATTATGCAGCTTTCCACACTCGATCAGGCTCTTTTCGTCAGGCGTTTCAATGCCGACAAAGACCGAACTAAATCCGGCTTCCACCATTAGGTGAACAAGGGAATCATCATTGGCAAGATTGATCGATGCCTGCGTATTGAAACTGAAAGGATATTTTCTCTGCTTCATCCATTGGATTACTGCGGGTAACAATTCATGTTTAACTCTCTTTTTATTGCCGATAAAATTATCATCAACAAAAAACACACTCCCCCGCCATCCGCGCTGATAGAGAGCATTTAATTCCCGTAAGATATTATCAACAGGTTTTGCTCTCGGCACATGACCACAAAGTACGGTGATATCGCAGAATTCGCAATCATAGGGGCATCCCCGCGAGTACTGGATGGACATCGTGGCATAGTCTTTAAAATTAATCAAGTCCCATAACGGTACCGGTGTCGTAGTCATATCAGCCCACTGTGACGACCGGTATACGGATTCAGAGCATCCATATTTTAGGTCATGCAATAAATGTGGAAGAGTAGTTTCCGCTTCATTCAAGACAAGGTGACTCACATCCGGAAACTGCCCTTGTTCGGCAGAAAAAAGAGGACCGCCGGCAACCACTTTGCGGTCAAACTTAAGACACCGGGCTAAAATGTTCTCAACGGATGACTTTTGTATCGCCATAGCGCTGATAAAAACATAATCTGCCCATAAAATATCATCATCCTTTAACAAGGAGACATTCATATCAATAAGCTTTAATTTCCATTCTTTTGGAAGCATAGCAGCAACAGTCAACAAACCCATCGGAGGATAAGACGCTTTTTTCCCGATAAAGCGGAGAGCATGACTGAAACTCCAGAAAGTATCTGGGTATCGAGGGTACACTAACAAAACATTCATATCTATCTCTTTCAAAATATGTTATACCGATGAAAAGCACAGCCCAGTGTATAAAGGTACAATTGCGAATTTTTTCGGATTCGCATGAATTCTAATAAATTGTCTAATATAATTAATTTATGATTCATTACAAAGCGAAAATAAGTATTTTTGTGGAACTTGGTACAGAGATCGTACCCCCCCTTAGGGCGTTAACGGTACTGGGGAAGGGGGGCTGTCCCCATTAGGTATTGGGTTACAGCAGTAGATCCTGAAGGGTGAGGCTAAGGGCGCAGCGCCCTTAGACTTACCCTGAACCAAATCAAAGAAAAAGGCACATTGTTTGTACCGTGATGTATTTTATAATAAACTTTCAAAGACGTGAAGCATCAAAAAAAATTCTCTTTTAGTTTTAAATTTTAAAAATAATATATATTTAAAACTCACGAATATAATAACAAATTAAAGAAGTATTGGAGTTTCCTAAATTAATTATCGGGTATTTAAT
Organism: bacterium SM23_31; assembly: GCA_001304035.1. Lineage (GTDB taxonomy): Bacteria > SM23-31 > SM23-31 > SM23-31 > SM23-31 > SM23-31. Next base: position 10,041 of record LJUD01000037.1, read on the forward strand.
TCCCATTGCAATAACTGATTTAGGAATAAACTTTATTTTTTTCATTAAAACGGGTATAATAAAAATCTTTGATTTATCTTTTATATCATCTTCAAATATACTACCAGCGATTTCTATCATAAAGATATTTGCTTTTATTTGTTGATTGAGTATAAATGCTGTATTCCATGTATAAATTAAATCTCCCTTATTTTGGTCAGAGGGAATATTAATCGCAAACTCTGTTTCAGCTTTTACATATTTAAATATCTTGCCAAAGATAAAATATGGCTGTAAGTTTGTGAAATCTTTTGTAAATCCTTTACTTTTATCTCCTGTAGGTGGAGAAATAAAAAGCCCGAATGTAAAAATAAAGCCTCTGCTTTCATTTACATGTAATACTCTTTTAAAAATAAAGCCTAAATCATGGAATCCTTTATAGTTATTATTGGATTCGCCACTCATTACATATGGAACTACTATACCTAAACCCCATCTATGATAGAAACGTTTTGCTACTACCATATTAATAGAAAGCCTGATTTTTTCATCACTCGCAAAAGAAAAAATCGGCTGAAGTTTAAAACCATTGCAGGCATGTATGCACTTGGTAGTACTTGTGCATGGATATCCAAAATCATCGCTTTTAATTACTTGTGCTGAAACAATTTTAGGAATTAGTTGCAAAAAAATAAATAGAAAAATCAAATGCTTATAATTGAACATGATAATTTCTCCTTTAATAAAAAAGGTTTATATTTACAGTTTTATAAATAATTAAATCATAAACAACAATTTATTTTAGCGATTGGGATTCTATATTTACAGAAGTGTCAACAGTATTCAGCGTATAATGGTGGAGATGGTGGAATGGATCATGATTGACCTTTTTACTTTCATGCGACTCTTTTCCATTATGTGCTTTATCGATAAAATCCTCTGCAGGAGAATTTATATTAAATTCGGTTGAATGTAAACAAAATAGGTAAGAACTATCGATTAATATAAATACCGCCACAAGTATGGCTGTAATAATTTTACAGAGGTTGCGCATCGCTTTCTCTGATCATCTATTATAATTATTGAGTAATAAAAGTAATATGTAATTCTACAAAAATCAAGCATTTTAATTCGATAAAGTTAGAAAATCCCACCGGATAATTAATATTATAAAAAATTGCATGAGAAATCATATAAAAACATCGAGAAAACTCATAACATGGTTTGCAGTATATACAGATTAATGCAGCAATTATACAATAATCGCCGTATTTTTTTACTACATAAAGCCAATATTCTGTTGTATTTTCAGAACATTATGCGTATATTTTTTTATTATTAGCTCCATTAAACATCTATATTCAATATCCTCGAATGTATTTCACAGCTAAATTTTAATATTCTTTACGCCTCTGCGGTAAAAAATAAGGAGACCACAATGCGAGAACTACTGACCGACGAGAACCGGGATTACATTGAGCGTACCCGAGAAGTTGCTTTGAAAAGCGTTCAACCAATTGCAGCCGAGCTCGATAAAGACCAGACGTACCCGTGGGAGGCTGTAAAAGCGCTGCAGGATGCCGGTCTCATGGGTATATGGATACCGGAGGAATACGGCGGTAATGGAGACGGAGTTCTGAATTTATGTCTTGTTGTTGAGGAATTATCCCGCATCTGCGGCGGTGTAGGCGTTGCTTATGCGGTGAATGCACTCGGCTCATTTCCAATTTTAGTCGGCGGAACCGAGGAACAGAAACAGCGGTGGCTGCCCGACGTCGCATCCGGTAAGCGGTTAATTGCCTTTGGTTTGTCGGAAAAAGACGCCGGAAGTGATGCGGGAAGCCTTCAAACACGCGCAGTGCGGGAAGGAAATACCTATATTATCAACGGTGAGAAAAAATGGACTACAAACGCCGTTGCCGCCGATATTTACACCATATTCTGTGTAACAAACCCGGAACGCGGGAGCAGGGGCATCAGTTCGATTGTTGTAGAAAAAGACCTTGCCGGCTTCACGTTCAACAAGGTAGAAGACAAAATGGGCATCCGCTGTGTAACGGTTGCGGAACTGCATTTCGATAACTGCATCGTTCCGGCTGATTACCTGCTTGGTGAACAGGAAGGGAAAGGCTTTGCACATGCCATGATGACCCTTGACCGGGCACGTCCGGGCGTCGCTGCACAGGCGCTGGGTCTTGCTCAAGGAGCGTTCGACCTTACGGTGGATTTTGTCCGCAAGCACAATTACATGGACAAATCCCTCTCATCGGAACAGTCCATCCAGTTCGCCCTTGCGGATATGGCAACAAAAATAGAAGCGGCTCGCCAGATAGTGTACGCCTCCGCACGCGCTCTGGATGAAGGGCATAAAAATGTCGGTAAACTCTCCGCTATGGGAAAGGTATTTGCAACCGATACTGCAATGGAAGTAACATCGATGGCTGTGGATATTTTCGGAGAACCGGGGATTTTAAAAAACTATCCGATCGAGAAATTCATGCGCGATGCGAAAATCACACAGATTTACGAAGGCACCAACCAGATTCAGCGGCTTGTTATCTCCCGAAGCATACTGAGAGAAGCCGCCGCTGCTGAGGAGAATTGAGGTCTCAGCTGTCGGCTTTTCGTCTGCGAGAACCGAAGCTTTGAAATATCAAATATCCAATTATATTAATAATAAATTTGAGTGCATAGTAAAACCGAAAAACTCACTTTTAACTAATCAGGAGAGGTTTATATGAAAAAAATATCGATTTTAACGTTGTTATTATTCTTTGCCTTTACTCTGAATTCCGGGCAGAATCCACAGGAACTCAAGGTATTTATCGGAGTTGACATGGAGGGTATTTCAAGCGTAGTTACAAGCAGGGAATACAGCAGTTCAGGGGAGGATTATGAATATTTCAGAAGGATCATGACGCTTGAAACAAACGCCGCGATCGAGGGCGCAATTGCAGCAGGCGCAGCCGAGATAGTAGTACGCGACGGGCACGGCTCGGCACGCAACATCCTTCCCGGCCTGCTTGATAGAAATGCAAAACTTCTGCGCGGCTGGGCTGACAGTCCGAAGAGCATGATGGAGGGCATCGATGAAACGTTTGATGCCGTGGTATTCGTCGGCTACCATGCCAAGGCAGGAACACCGGATGCAATAATTGCGCACACAATGAGCGGAAATGTGGTTGACGTTTCTATAAACGGCGTTTCTCTGCCTGAAGCGGGAATCAACGGATTGATAGCGGGACATTTTAATGTACCGGTTGTGTTTTTATCGGGCGATAAGGCTATTTGCGGACAGGCGAAAGGATTGTTCGGTGAGGTCGAGACTTATGCCGTTAAAGAA
>LJUD01000038.1 GCA_001304035.1 bacterium SM23_31
CGGCCGCAGTTTTATTTTAGGACGACGGACGTAACGGGTGTAGCGACGCTCCCTGAGGGAGTAGAGATGGTAATGCCGGGAGATGATGTTAAGTTGTCGGTAGATCTGATAACACCGATAGCAATGGAGAAAGAACTCCGGTTTGCCATTCGTGAAGGCGGTAGAACCGTCGGCGCAGGCGTCGTCACAGATATCGTGGAATAATTTAAAAACGGAAATTAGACATTGGCAAAACGTCAGAAAATACGGATCAAGCTTAAAGCGTATGATCATAATCTCATAGACAAGTCGGCTGATAAAATAGTGAAAACTGCAAAATCAACCGGTGCTATGATTTCAGGACCGATTCCTTTACCGACAAAAAGAACCGTCTACACCGTGTTACGCTCACCACATGTGGACAAAAAATCGAGGGAGCAGTTTGAAACCAGAATTCATAAACGATTGATAGATATACATCATTCGTCAACAAAAACAATCGACGCTTTGATGAAGTTGGAATTGCCGGCGGGTGTGGATATCGAGATTAAGGTGTAACATGGTAAAAATGCTCGGGAAAAAAATACACATGACTGCCGTGTTCAATGACAAACGTAATCAAATCCCGGTTACGGTTTTGGAAATCGGACCATGTTATATAACGCAGATAAAGCTGAAAGATAAAGACGGGTACAAGGCTGTTCAGATGGCGTATGGGAAAACCAAGGAACACAGGCTAAAAAAGCCGCAATTAGCGTACCTGAAAAAACTGAATACGGGTCTGCCCCCGGAGGGAGAGCTTCCGCCGTTGGCAAAACTTATGGAATTCAGAACCGATGAACCCGAAAAGTATACCTTAGGTCAAACTTTGACTGTAGACCAATTTTCTATCGGAGACCGCATAAATGTAACTGCCGCATCAAAAGGAAAAGGTTTCGCAGGTGTAGTAAAAAGGTATAATTTTAAAGGTGGGCCGAAAACGCATGGACAGTCAGACCGGTTTAGGGCGCCCGGCTCCATAGGAGCATCTTCATCCCCATCGCGTGTCATAAAAGGCGTTCGAATGCCCGGACACATGGGAAACAGGCGTACTACTATTAGAAACCTTGAAGTGGTCGATGTTATTAAAGAAAAGAATTTATTACTGGTAAGAGGATCGGTGCCCGGCAGCAGGAATACAATTGTTGAGGTGAGTAAAGGATAAAACAGGATGGATCTTCCGATTTATAAATTAGACGGTACTCAAAGCGGCGATACCGTTATATTAAATGAACAGGTATTTGGTACAGAGCCGAAAGATCATCTTGTTTACCGTGTTATAGTATCACATCTTGCTGCACAGCGTCAGGGTACGCACATGGTACGGAATAGGGCTCTGGTAAGCGGAAGCGGTCGTAAACTGTACAGACAGAAAGGCACAGGTCGTTCGCGTGCGGGTACTGCTAAAACTAATATCCGGAGGGGAGGCGGAAGGGCATTCGGCCCCAAACCGCATAAATACACGGTTGGAATTAATAAAAAAGAAAAGAAAATTGCGCGTCGTGCAGCTTTGTCGGATAAGGTTCGAAATAATGCCGTTCTTCTTATTGATGATTTTATCATGGATAAACCGTCAACAAGGTTTGTCATGGACGTCTTGAACGCTTTAAATTTTACAAATAACGACAAAGCTTTATTAGTTATTAAAGAGCATTCTCCGTATATATTGAAATCGTGCAGGAATATAAAAAACCTTTTGCTTAGACCTGCCTGTCAGATTTGTACATTCGACGTAGTCCGGCAGGAGCGGCTGATCATTCAAAAAAGTGCGGTAGAATACATGAACGAGGCATTTTAACCGTGGAAACGTTTGACGTTATAATCAGGCCTCTGCTTACGGAAAAATTGACCAATCTGTCCGAAAAGCAGAACCAGTACGGGTTTATTGTTGATCCACGGGCAAATAAAATTGAGATTAAGCGCGCTATTGAACAAAAATTCGATGTGCATATTGAATCCATCCGTACGATTAATGTGATGGGAAAAATGAAAACGCTGGGCAGGTTTACCGGAAGAAGAAGCAGTTGGAAGAAAGCGGTTGTTACATTAAAAAAAGGACACAAAATTACTCTGTTTGAGGGGACGTAATACAAATGGCGTTGAAACAATACAATCCGACCTCACCGGGTCAGCGCTATAAAACAGATATTGTCCGTGGTTTTACCAAGGATAAACCTGAAAAATCATTAATCCGGGCGCTGCCGCAATCCGGAGGGAGAAACAATAACGGCAGAGTTACCGTGCGATTCCGCGGAGGCAGACATAAACGCCTCTATCGAATCATAGATTTTAAACGTGATAAAACCGGCATTCCCGGTCGCGTTCATTCGATTGAATATGACCCGAACCGCACCACATTTATCGCTCTTTTGCACTATGGTGACGGTGAAAAACGCTATATTTTGTGTCCCGCCGGTTTGAGTGTCAATGGCGTGGTTTATTCGGGTCCGGATAGTGAAATTAAAGTAGGCAATGCCCTTCCCCTTAAAAAAATACCGCTCGGGACGTTTGTACATAATGTTGAATTTCGCCCGCAAAAAGGCGGACAGATTGCCCGAAGCGCAGGGTCCGCTGTTCAGTTGATTGCTAAAGAAGGAAAATATGCAATATTAAAAATGCCTTCGGGTGAGATACGCAAATTTCTTCTGGACTGTTATGCGACAATAGGTCAACTTAGCAATCTGGAACATGAAAATATCAGCCTCGGAAAAGCGGGCAGAAGCCGCTGGCTTGGACGGAGACCGCATGTGCGCGGCGTTGCAATGAACCCGCACGACCATCCCATGGGTGGAGGCGAAGGAAAATCATCCGGCGGGCGGCATCCATGTACACCATGGGGAAAACCGACTAAAGGATATAAAACTCGGACTAAACAGGCTGAACAAAACAAATTAGTTATAAAACGGCGCAAATAATAACCGGAGCACGTTAATGGCGAGGTCGCTTAAAAAAGGTCCTTATATCGACCAAAAACTCTTAAAAAGAGTAAACAATTTACAAAGACAAAATAAAAAACAGGTGATTCGAACGTGGGCTCGTAATTCCACAATACCACCGGAGTTTGTCGGTGCTACAATTGCCGTGCATAATGGCAAAAAATTTTTCCCGGTATATATTACGGAAAATATGGTTGGGCATAAATTAGGAGAATTTGCGCCCACAAGAACCTATAGAGGTCATAGCGGACGGGTCCTGGACCGTTCAACAGCTATAAAATAACATAACCATTGATTTAAAGGAACTATAGATAATTATGAAAGCATGTGCCAGGGCAAGGTACGTTAGGTCATCACCGCGTAAATTGCGTCGTGTAGTCGAGCTGGTTCGCGGCAGAAATGTTAATGATGCATTAGATTTGCTGCATTTTATGCCTAAAAAGGCTGCCCGGATGATTGAAAAAACCCTGCAGTCTGCCGTTGCAAATTTAATACATAAAGAGGGTCCCCGAAACGTTAATGCCGATAACCTTGTTATAACAAAGGCTCTTATCGACGGAGGACCCATGGCAAAACGGTTTCATCCCGGACCGATGGGCAGGGCTTCACGTATTCGTAAACGGTTCAGCCATATTACCCTGTATGTTGGTGACGAAGAAGAGCGGTTCAAAACAGGAGGATAACTTGGGGCAGAAAACAAATCCTATCGGCTTGAGATTAGGAATAATCAAGTCATGGAACTCTAATTGGTTTGATGAACGCTTATTTGCGGAAAAATTACGGGAAGACCTTATGCTCCGCAACTATATTCGAAACAGGCTCCAGCGGGCAGGTGTTTCCAAAATCGAAATCGAACGGACACCTAAAAAGGTTACACTGAATATTAAAACCGCACGTCCCGGCATTGTTATAGGCCGCAAAGGGGCAGAAGTAGATAAATTAAAAGAAGAACTTAAAAAAGTAACGGCAAAAGATATTCAACTTAATATTGAAGAAATTAAGCGCCCCGAACTCGATGCGTTCCTTGTGGCAGAGAATATTTCACGACAGCTCGAAGCAAAAATTTCTTTCAGGCGTGCAATGAAAAAAGCAATCGTATCTACAATGCGCATGGGTGCTGAGGGCATCCGTATCCGGTGTGCGGGACGGCTTGGGGGCGCTGAAATGGCACGCAGCGAAGAATATAAGGAAGGTCGCATTCCTCTCCATACTTTGCGTGCCGATATCGACTATGCACAGGTAACAAGTTTTACCACATACGGATGTATCGGAGTCAAAGTCTGGATTTGCACCGGTGAGGTAATTGCCCCTCACAGTTAATGAGTATTATATTAACAAAGGCACGAAAAAATGTTAGCCCCAAAAAGGATTAAATATCGCAAACATCAGAAGGGTGTCAGTAAAGGAAATGCTAAAAGAGGTTGCGAAATTAATTTCGGGCAGTATGGGCTTAAGGCTCTCGAAGCCGGATGGATTACAAGTCGCCAGATAGAAGCTGCACGTATTGCAATTACCCGCCATGTTAAGCGTGGTGGAAAAGTATGGATTCGCATATTTCCACATAAACCCATAACGATTAAGCCCGCTGAAACACGCATGGGGAAAGGCAAAGGATCACCTGAATACTGGGTTGCCGTAGTAAAACCGGGAAAAATCTTGTTTGAATTAGAAGGTGTTGCACTTGATGTGGCAAAAGAAGCAATACGTTTGGCTTCACATAAGTTGCCGATTAAATCAAAATTCGTTACAGATTTGGCGGAGTGATTATGAAAATGCTTGAAATCGGCAACTTGAGTGTTGATGAGGTCGAAAGAGTCCTGGAAGAGACAAAAGAAGCGTATGCAAACCTGAGATTTCAAAAAGCTTCTCATCAACTGGATAATCCGGTTAAACTCCGCTATCTGCGGAAAGATATTGCCCGGCTTAAAACAGTCTTGAAGGAATATGAATTGGGTATCCGTAAACCAAAAGTCGGTTCTCGGCAAAAAATCGAAAAAGTAAAAGAATAAAAGCACAGGAATGCTTAATATGAGTATGCGGAATCAACGCAAAATACGAACAGGGTATATTTATTCTGATAAAATGAATAAAACGGTTGGTGTAGCCGTGGAGCGCAAACTCAAGCACCCTATATACGGAAAATATATAAAAAAAACCACAAAACTGCATGCTCATGATGAAGATAATGCATGTAGAATCGGTGATATTGTGAAAATAATGGAAACGCGCCCGCTGAGTAAGACGAAGCGGTGGCGGGTAGTGGGGATATTGAAAAAAGCCAAGTAGGATGTACGATGATTCGGGAAGAAACACGGCTTACTGTTGCGGATAATACCGGTGCAAAACAGGTGCTTTGCATTCGCCTTTTTGGCGGTACAAGAAAAAAATACGCACGGGTAGGGGACATAATCAAAGTTACTGTTAAAACTGCCATTCCCGGCGGCGCAATTAAAAAAGGTACGTTATCACTTGCTGTTATTGTACGAACAAAGAAAGAAGTGCGCCGAAAAGACGGCTCTTATATTCGTTTTGATGACAATGCGGCTGTCTTGCTTAACGAAAATAAAGAACCTATCGGAACGCGCATTTTCGGACCGGTCGCCAGAGAACTCAGGGAAAAAAAGTACATGAAAATTGTTTCATTGGCGCCCGAAGTTATTTGAACAATCGAGTGTAGGTACGGTTTCATGAATGTCATAAAAAATGATAATGTTCTGGTTATTGCCGGAAACGAAAAAGGCAGACAGGGTAGAGTCTTAAAAACATATCCGAAAACACAACGCATACTTGTAGAAGGTATAAACTTTATTAAGCGGCATTCAAGACCATCTCAGCAAAATCCACAGGGCGGAATAGTCGAAAAAGAGGGAACAATTAATGTTTCTAATGTGATGGTTATATGTCCGAAGTGTAGTAACGCAACCAGGATAAAACGCAGAATACTGGAAAATGGGAAAAGTGTCCGTATTTGCCGTAACTGTTTGGAAATGTTAACGGTTAGCGGATAATATTATTAATAAAAGAATATTCAGATGTCAGAAGAAAAAGATAAAAAAATAAAACAGAAATCGTATGCCGACAGCGAATCGCCTGCAAAGGAAACCGCTGCAAAAGGTGCAACCAACGAGAAGGTTGGGGAAAAAGCTGCACCAAAACCGGCAAGCGTTGAAAAAAAGAAGTCCCGGCAGAAAAAGAAAAGTGAGACCGAAAAAACATCCGATAAAAAGAAAACTATAAAAACGCAAGACAAAAAACAAGTTGCAGAGAAAAAAGAAATAAAAACAAAAGAGAAACCTGAAAAAGCAGTTAAGCCGGATGAATATGTTCCGAGATTATTCCTGAAATACAAAAATGAAATTATCCCGGAAATGATAAAACTGTTTAAATATAAAAATGTTTTTGAGGTGCCTAAGCTGACAAAGATTACACTCAATACCGGCATGGGGAAAGCTCTGCAAAATAATAAACTGCTTGATGCGGCGTTGGATGACCTTGCTGTCATTTCCGGACAAAAACCCGTAGTAACCGTTGCAAAAAGATCCGTGTCAAATTTTAAGTTGCGGGTGGGCAATCCCATAGGGTGTATGGTAACATTGAGACGTTACCGAATGTATGAGTTCCTCGAACGATTGATCACTATAGCAATTCCTCGTATACGGGACTTTCGGGGTATCTCGGATAAATCTTTTGATGGTTTCGGCAACTATTCTCTGGGAATTAAAGAGCAAATAATCTTTCCCGAAATCAATTATGACAACGTTGAATCAATTCATGGGCTGGATATAAATATTGTCACTAATGCGAAAAACGATGAACAAGCCAGAGCTCTGCTCAAACTCTTTGGTATGCCGTTTGTTGAGGGTATTGAAAAGGCTGCATTTGCATAAAAAATGGAGATAATTTTAAATTAATCTAATAATATTGGTAAAATCGTGGCAAAGAAATCGCTCATAGTAAAGTCGGAAAGAAAACAAAAATTCAGAGTAAGGAAATACAATCGATGCGGTCGTTGCGGAAGATCCCGCGCATACATACGTAAATTCGGGATATGCCGCATATGTTTCAGGCAACTGGCTCTCCAGGGTGATATCCCCGGTATCGTTAAATCCAGTTGGTAAGATTATGTGTCAATTAAGGAGTCGATAAATGACTGTTACCGACCCGGTAGCGGATTACTTAACCCGCATTCGGAATTCTTTGAAGGCTCGGAAAAAATATGTGGATATACCCGCTTCAAATATTAAGAAAAACATTACAAAAATATTGATGGATGAGCATTACATTGATGATTATATTATTATTGATGATGATTTACAGGGGAGAATCAGGATCTATTTAAAATATGATCATGGCACTCCGGTAATAAGCGGTATCAAACGAATCTCCAGGCCCGGTTTGCGTACTTATGTCGGGGCGAATAATATACCGAGAGTGCTCAACAATCTTGGTATTGCAATAATGACTACACCGGCAGGTGTAATTACGAATAAAGAAGCCCGTCGTCGCCGTATCGGCGGAGAAGTGCTTTGTTATGTGTGGTAAAAATTGGCGAGGAGTGTGTTGTGTCTCGAGTTGGTAAACAACCGATTAAAATACCTGATGGAGTCACCTTTAAATGTGATAACAGTATCGTAACGATCACCGGTCCAATGGGTGAATTGACACAGAAACTGCTGCCTGAGGTAACGGTTAAACAGGAAAATAACCTGTTAATAGTTGAACGCACGGGTGAAACAAAAAAGCACCTTTCTTTTCATGGATTGTTTCGCACGTTAATCAATAATATGGTTACCGGCGTTTTTGAAGGTTTCCGGCGAGAATTGGAAATTCAAGGCGTTGGCTATACTGCTGAACTTAAAGGGAGAAATTTATTGCTTAACCTGGGATTTTCCCATCAGATTCTGTTAAAACCGCCGGATAGTATAACTTTTGAATTGCCTTCGCGTACGTCGATGATTGTGAAAGGCAATAGCAAGCAGTTAGTAGGTGAGGTTGCCGCAAAAATTCGGGCATTCCGGCCGCCCGAACCCTATAAAGGTAAGGGCATTCGATATGTAGGTGAAGAAGTGCGTCGGAAAGTGGGTAAAACATCCGGTTAATATTTTACTTTAATAATTCTAAAATTATGTTTTTGTCATTAAATTTAGTCACGATGAGTTTTGAGGGATTAAATAAAAAATTTTAATATTCTCTGCGAACTCTATGGTAAAAATAAATAATGAAAAATAGAGAGAAAATAAAACAGCAGATGCGGAAGCGGCATAAACACCGCATACGTAAAAAAATTTTTGGAACTCCTGAAAGACCGCGTCTTGTTGTAAGCAGGGGGAACCGGAATATTACGGCACACCTTGTCGATGATGTGAGTAATCGTACACTCTGCATGGTATCGAGTGTTGCCGGTGCATACAAGGCTATTAAAGAATCCACAAGCGGGAAATTGGAAGTAAGTAAGCAGATTGGTCTTGATGTGGCAAAATTAGCGCAAAAACAGAATATAATAAAAGTTGTGTTTGACCGTAATGGCTGCAAATATCAAGGCAGGGTCAAAATGGTGGCTGAAGGAGCCCGTGAAGGTGGGCTTGAATTTTAATAATATAATTCTTATGTTAAGTGGCAAAGAGGAAAACGTTTGGAAATTAAAAATCCCGGTGAAATAGAACTGAAAGAAAAGGTCGTACACATTAACCGTGTTGCTAAAGTTGTTAAAGGTGGACGAAGATTCAGTTTTAATGCTATTGTTGTTGTCGGGAATGGCGAAGGAATAATCGGCGTTGGGCTTGGCAAAGCAAATGAAGTAACAGATGCTATCACTAAAGGAATAGAAAATGCCCGAAAGTCCCTTTTTAGAATTCCCATAATTAATGGAACGCTTGCCCACGAAGTTGTAGGTAAATTCAGTTCGGGGCGCGTGTTCATGAAGCCCGCTTCTCCCGGAACAGGGATCATCGCAGGTGGTCCCGTTCGAGCAATTATGGAACTGGCGGGCGTACAGAATATTTTAACAAAATCCATCGGTTCATCTAATCCGCATAATGTTATCAAAGCGGCGGTAGCAGGATTAAAAAGCCTTCTGGATGCGCATTCTGTTGCCCGGAAAAAAGGAATCCCGATAGGTAATATTTATCAATAAAAACGTTATGGCTGGTAAAAAGAAATCAAACGACCGGACAATCAAAATACAGCAAATAAAAAGCGCAATCGGATACAGCAAAAAACAAAAATTAACGATTGAAGCGCTTGGAATACACCGGATGGGTCAGGTCGTCGAAAAAAAAGACACACCACAGATAAGAGGTATGATACGAAAGGTATCACACCTTTTAAAAATTATTGAGGAAGATTAGCGCAGCCATGAGATTAAACACGTTATCGCCTGCGCCAGGCTCACGTAAAAAACGGAAACGCATTGGTAGAGGACCGGGTTCCGGCAAAGGGGGCACAGCAGGCAAAGGTCATAAAGGGCAAAAATCCCGCTCCGGCGCAAAAATCCCCGCCTGGTTCGAAGGCGGACAGATGCCGCTCCAGCGCCGTATTCCTAAATTCGGATTTGTAAATATTTTTAAAAAAACGTTTCAAATTATTAATGTCGAATCTTTGATAAGAGTAAAATCAAAAAAGAAAGTGGATATACCAGATTTAGTTGAGGCAGGTTTAATCAAAAAAGCAGATATCCCGGTGAAAATCCTTGGAAAAGGGAACATCGACTTCCCTTTGGAAATATCTGCCCATGCCGCAAGCAAATCGGCAATAGATAAAATTTCAAGGGCAGGAGGCGTGGTTCACCTGTTATGATACAGAAAATTCAAAGTGTATTTAAAATCCCCGAACTGCGAAAAAGGGTTGTATTCACTTTGGCAATCCTCGTGGTTTACAGAGTCGGAGGTCATATACCCGTACCCGGTATTAATGCGGAGGCACTGGGAGCATGGTTTAATGATATCTCCTCTTCAGGTACGCTGTTCGGTCTGTATGATATGTTTGTGGGCGGTGCTTTTCAGAAAGCAACCATTTTCGCACTTGGAATAATGCCGTACATCAGTGCATCGATTATTATCCAGCTTCTGGGAGCGGTTGTTCCGTACTTTCAAAAACTGCAAAAAGAGGGGGAAGAAGGCAGAAAAAAAATCACACAATTAACCCGGTACGGTACGGTACTTATCTCTGCCATGCAGGCATGGGGTGTGAGCATGTTCCTGAAAAGACTGCCTCCTACATCTTCAGGTGAATATGTTGTGCCGCCTGGATCAGGAATCGGTTTTACCGTTTTGACGGTTATAACGCTGACATGCGGGACGATTTTTATCATGTGGCTCGGCGAACAGATCAGTGAGAGGGGAATCGGAAATGGTATATCGCTCATTATTATGATCGGAATTGTGGCGAGGTACCCGGATAGTTTTATGCGGGAAGCAATCCAGTTGATTAATGTTCACCAGCGATACCTCGTTGAACTCTTTCTGCTTTTTATAATGTTTTGGACTGTCGCCGCAGTGATTTTAATCACACAGGGCACAAGAAAAATCCCGGTGCAGTATGCGAAAAGGGTTATCGGCAGGAAAGTATACGGCGGGCAGTCTACACATATACCGATGCGCGTTACTACAGCCGGTGTAATGCCCATTATATTTGCACAGTCAATAATTTTTATACCACAGACTATTGCAACATTTTTTGGTAAAGATTCGTTTATTCAGAGCATCGCACAATATTTTACATATCAGTATGAAATATACTGGATTGTTGAAGGATTGTTGATTATATTTTTTACCTATTTCTATACAGCGATTGCGTTCAATCCTGTTGACGTCGCAGATAACATGAAAAAACACGGTGGGTTTATACCGGGTGTGCGGCCCGGAAAGAAAACAGCGGAATTTATTGATAATATCTTGACAAAAATTACGCTGCCCGGCTCTATATTCCTTGCACTCATTGCGGTTTTTCCATACTTTATTAACAACGTTTTTAAAGTTGATTACGGTTTTGCGACGATATACGGAGGCACGGGACTGTTGATTGTTGTGGGAGTGGCACTCGATACGCTTCAACAGATCGAATCTCATTTGTTAATGCGCCATTACGATGGTTTTATGAAAACGGGTCGAATAAGGGGGAGACGATAGTAATGAGGCTTGTACTACTCGGACCCCCCGGTGTAGGTAAAGGTACACAAGCAAAACAGTTAGAAAAAAAATACCGGATTCCACAGATTTCAACCGGGGATATTCTTCGGGCTTCTTTGAGGGACGGGACTCCTCTGGGGCTCAGGGCAAAGTCATACATTGAAAAAGGGAAACTGGTTCCCGATGACGTTATAATCAATTTGATTCGGGAACGGCTGCAGAAAAATGACTGCAAAAACGGCTTTATTCTTGATGGATTCCCCCGTTCAATACCCCAGGCTGAAGCCCTGGATATAATGTTGAACGAATTGAATACTCCGCTGCACAGTGTTGTTAATATCGAAGTGCCCGGAGAAAAAATCATTAATAGACTTAAAAACAGAAGAATTTGCAGGAAGTGTGCTAAAGATTTTAATTTAATAACAAATCCGCCTCCGGCTGACATGAAGTGTCCGGAATGTGGAGGAGAAATATTTCAGCGTAATGACGATAAGGAAGTAACAATTCAAAACAGATTAGCAGTATACGATAAAGAAACAGCGCCTTTGATTGAATATTATTCCGGTAAAAAAATACTGAGAACGGTAAACGGCTATAATAAACATGAAGAGGTTCATGATTCAATAATTATGGTATTGGAAGGCGTACACTGATGATTCATCGCCGTTCGTTAAAAGAAATCGATTTGATGCGGTTGGCGGCAAAAATCCTGGTAGAAACATTTCATATAGTGGAGAAGATGATTGAGCCCGGCATCAAGACAATTGATGTTGACAAGGCGGTTGAGAGCTTTATCACAAAATCAGGAGCGCTACCTGCATTCAAAGGATATAGAGGTTTTCCCTGTAGTTGCTGTATCTCAATCGATGAAGTTGTAGTGCACGGCATACCGAACAGTAGGATTATAAAAGAGGGACAGTTAGTGAGCGTGGATATTGGAGTTGAACTAAACGGTTATTTTTCAGATGCTGCGCGTACTTTTGCTGCTGGTACGCTGTCCGCAGAGAAAAAAAGACTCCTAAAAGTAACAAGAGATTCATTATGCAAAGGCATAGAACAGGCGATTGAGAATAACCGTGTTTCCGATATTTCCCGGGCAATACAAAATTTGATAGAGAAAGAAGGATTTTCGGTCGTCCGTGACCTTGTCGGACATGGTATCGGGTCTTCGCTCCATGAACCACCCGAAATCCCGAACTATGTCGATGATAAACGAGAACCCCAGCCGCGAATACAATCCGGTATGGTCTTTGCTATTGAGCCGATGGTTAACAGCGGAGGAAGTAAGATTAAATTTTTATCGGATGGATGGACTGTTGTTACATCTGACCGAAAACCGTCTGCCCATTTTGAGCATACGGTTGCAGTAACTGATGATGGTCCTGACATTTTAACATTAGGGAGATAGTCAGCGTGGTAAAAGAAGCGGCAATTAAAGTAGACGGCACAATAACCGAAACGCTGCCTAATGCCACTTTTCGGGTTAAGCTGGAAAACGGCCACATTATCCTGGCACATATATCCGGAAAAATGAGGATGCATTTTATCAAAATACTGCCGGGAGATAAGGTCGCAGTAGAGCTTTCACCCTATGACCTTACCAGAGGGCGGATTGTTTATCGTTATAAATGATATTGAATAGAATGGAACGGTATAATGAAGGTACGCACATCGGTAAAAAAGATGTGTGATAATTGCAAGATTATCAGACGTCGGGGTATAATACGCGTGATTTGCAAAAACAAACGTCATAAACAGCGTCAGGGCTAACATTATGTTATTAAAAATAATAAAGATTGCAATGATTGTATTAAATAATAGTAACAAAATATTACGGGAGGTTTAATTGGCTCGTCTGGCAGGAGTTGATTTACCAAAAGAAAAGCGTGCAGTTATTGGATTAACCTATATCTATGGAATCGGCCGTTCCAACGCAAAAAAAATTCTTAGTGAGTGCAGTATCGATGAAAATACGAAAATTCGCGATTTAACAGACGAGCAGATTGGGGCAATCCGGTCGAATATACAAGATAAACACAAAGTAGAAGGTACGCTTCGGACAGAAGTACAAATGAATATTAAGCGATTGATGGATATTGGATGTTACAAGGGATTGCGTCATCGCCGCGGATTGCCGGTTAATGGCCAGAGAACTAAAACGAATGCACGTACCAGAAAAGGAAAAAGAAGAACGGTTGGAGGCAAACGTAAAAAGAAATAGATAGGTTAAA
>LJUD01000039.1 GCA_001304035.1 bacterium SM23_31
TGCGCCGTTGCTTCCCCGCGTAAGTTGTATCGCGCGCCTGTCTATTCCGTCCATCTCAATGCTTACTGCGAATTCTTCTTCTCCCTTTTCCTGTTCTTCTTTTTTGAGCCGTTCCTTGACCAGCGGATCATTGGGATTTTCCTTGACTTTTTCCAATGGCACGACAAAGAGGTGGTTTGTTCCGTTGTCACGGTTGGAGGTAAAGATAACTTTTTTCCCGTCGTTAGTAAGGATTCCGCCCGAATCCCGAAACGGATTTTGGGAGATATTGTACTCCTGCCGTGCTGTAATATCGTACAGATATACATCGGAGTTCTGATCGGCGTCACTGTGGGAAAGAGCCAGCCATTTTCCGTCCTTTGAAAATTCCCTCACTGAGAAACCGCCGGCTTGGTTATACGCCAATCTGGTATTTGTGTTCGTTTCAACATTATAAATGAATAACGTATTTGCGGTGACATAGGCGAACTGTTTGGAATCCGGCGCCCAAATTACCGATCCTTTTGTTGATTCATGCTCGGTAAGTTTGCGGCGGTTCGCCGTGATAATCAACCGCAGCATAATCACCTTCGGGCGAAGGGGAGAATCCGTCTGCTGTGTTTTCAGAAGAAAGATACTCGACCATGTTCTTTTTGATGTCAAAATCAAGATCAATCGTAATCCTTTCGGGTACTCCGTCAGGGATAGAAAGTTTCCAGAGATCAAATTCATTTTCATAAGTTATCAATGTGCCGTCAGGACTGATCGAAGGATATTGAACGCCGTCTTTTTCATGAAAGGTAACCTGTACCGGAGCACCGTCTCCCGGAGATATTTTCCAGATGTTAAAAAATCCGTCTCTTTCCGAAAGAAAATAAATCATACCGTCAACACCCCACATAGGATAAGCATCCTGAACGTGGCTGCGGAATTCTTCGATGTCGGTATCGGTTAGCTGTGTTATTTTCTTCGTTGTGAGGTCCTGCACCCATACGTCGGTCTGGTTGTTGCCTTTATAGTGTTTACGCCAGTAACGTGTACTGTTTCTGTTAAAGGCAACCATGGAACCGTCCTGGGATATCATTCCGGCGCTACCTGCATCCATATCCATGGGAAGCGGAATACTCCCGTCCAAGGGCACCATGTAAAGCGGGCTGAACCATGGATTTGCCCCCCGGGTTGTGGATATAATAATTCCCTGTCCATCCGGAGTCCAGTATTGAATGTTATCACCTGTTGTGTGAAACGTGAGCTGACGCGGCTCTCCCCCGGTTACCGGGATAACCCATACATCGGTGTTCCCCATACGGTTGCTGTTAAAAGCGATCCACTTTCCGTCCGGGGAAAAGCGGGGATACACATCCATCGCTATGTGGTCGGTCAGCCGTTTGGGATTCGAACCGTCAATGCCGGCGATCCAGATGTCACCGTGGTAAGTGAATGCTATCTTGCCGTGGCTGCTGTTCGGATAGCGGGCAAACTTAATCGGCTCTGCCTGCACTACAGCCATGAGGGTAAAAGTAAAGACTACCGCAAAAATGACGGTAAAACGTTTCTTGCTCATGATTATACCTCCTGTGGTAAAATTTGTATTAAAAAGATATGAAAAACTCGGGTTAGATTATGTGAATTATATGAAGATACTTCTCTGCACCGGCTATTAATTAACGTTTTAATATAATTATCGATTACTCAAAATACAAGCAATTAAAGTCATAAAAAATCTGGGAGAAAATAATTATTATTGTTCTGATATTATTTCTCATTTACAGGAGTAAACAAAAAGTGTTCTCAGCTTATTGAACAAATTGTTCGCTCTTTTCCCAGTCTTTACTTTTTTGTTGGAAGGATTTAAGAAAACAGCGTCCTTTTTTATCTCTAAGGTCATATACACTATGTCTGAGAATTGTTAAAGGTATTCCGCCTTTCAGGTAAACCGTAACATCATATTTGCTGAATTCGGAAATTATACCTCTGATGGTCTCCCCCTCAAGCAGAGTAAAAAAGACTACTGTTCTTTCCTTCATCAAGGGGAAAAGCGATTTATTTTTGATATGGTATCTGTTTACTGGAGATAGAATGGGGGGAAATTTATGCTCCCTTATTTTATTATTAACTTTGATAAGCGGCGTAACCAATGTGGATATTTCACTTAAATGGATAAATTTAATGTTGATTTTGGGAATAATTTCTTCTGGTTGATCGTCAATTTTGATTTTGAGGTCGTACGTTGGATTCTCTAAGATCTTAGCTCTGATTGTACGATACCCGTGCAGGTAAATATCCAAAAATTCTTTGGAACTTAAGGCTTTATCAAAGACTGAATTGTTGTAATTTTTACGTAGATATTCTGTTAATCCGGATAGCTGTTCCATATATATCCCCGATAATTGGTCATGATTTTATTATTAATAAAATTAGTATAAATATTCAATCTATCATTAAACCTGGATTATTCATAAATAGTATAGTTTAATGTCGTAAGTTGTTAATTTTTATATGAAATACCTTGACCTGTCATCCTGTCCCGCTAAGCGGGATTCAGGATCTTTTTTAGATGCCCCGAGTGCTCGGGGTATGACAGGCGGAATTTATGAATTAATCAAGTAAATTAAAGTAATTTTCCCAACAAATTAAGAGATTGTTGTAAAATTATTAAACACATTAAAATTTCAAAGTGTAATTAATACGGGCAAAAATGCCCTGTTTATGTCTATACGGTTATTTACCCAAGCTCCACATCTCCGGCTTGAAACGAGAAAAATAATGCTAATATCCTGTCACACAAAAAATAATACCAATATCTTAAAACAATATTCAACATAAATTGCATTATATGGTTTATTTATAAATATTTGGATTATGCTTTACAAGTAAAAATTAATCCTTTTCTTTCACTGTGCCCAATTCCTGAATTATTTAAAAAATCCTTGCTTAAGGTTATAAAAATGTTGATATTACATCGTATATATAATTTTTTCGGAGGTTGCTATGAAAACCTTACTATCCTTCCTTAAAGGTATATCGATTATTTGCCTGTCTATTTTTCTTTCGTTTTTTAATTGCAGCTCAGATGTTGATGTTCAGATTGCGGAAATTCAGCCGCCGCTGACCGATGTGCTTACGTTGGAGTTAACCATAGGCGGTCCTGAGGATGAACATTCGGAAGAATTTCTCCTCGCCGAGCCAGAGATAATGGAAGTAACGTATTCAGGCGATATCCTTGTTATTGACGAAAATAGGATCAAAGTATTCGACTCGAAAGGAAATGAGAAGATGATTGTCGGAAGGAGGGGTGATGGACCCGGTGAGTTTGGTAAATGGTTTGTCCCGTATATTGGCCCATCCGGATATCTATTCGCTGCGAATGTCAGTAGTATAGGAATAGCAAATTGGGATTACTACGGCAGTAGCAGTTTCATCGATTTTTATAACCTTTTTACACCCGACTATATGTTTATTAAAAAGAACAGGATCGAAGACAATCCCCGTATCGATGCATATCTTCAGGAGCACAATCTCGAACGCAAAAATATGAGCAGAATGACAAAATTTATTCCGCTGGACAGGGATAAGCTGCTTTTCGAAGCCGTATTTGAGGAAACCGGATCAGACCAAGAGGCTCAATATTACTGGAGAGTTCTGTATGATAACGGCAGAACTATTACGCATATTCTGGAGAAGAAGATACTTCTTATGTATGGTAGCACGGCGTACCCGGAAGGCGAACTCCACTGGGAGGCCCTTCCCGGTAAAAGACTGTTTTATCAGAATGCAGATGAAGATGTTTTCGACGTAGAAAAAGGTTCATATTATACCATACATGTTCTTTCGCTCGATAACGGGAAAGATATCAGTGCAACCCGGGAATTCACGCCGGTGGAATTTCCAGAGAGAATGACTACTGCTCCACCCCGCAAAGGAAATCCCTTTGATCAATTCAATATAGATAAGGCACGCGTTTATAAAGAGAAAAAGTACTATGCTGCGGTAAAAATCGTCAAAGTCGAAGGAAGGTATGCGTTCCTTTTCCCGAACATGTTATCTGAATCAGTACAAAGAGATCCACTTCGTGTTCCGGCTGAGGTTTTTGATCTGGAGAACTGTCAATACGTAACTACGATAGAATTCCCGTTTTATCCCTACGTCATTAGAAACGGTTATGCTTACCAATTAAAAATGACTACACAAACCGAATTTGCAGAGATCAGAAAATACAAAATCAACCCGGCGGTGTACGGGAAATGAGGTGAAAATTTGTAAATTTTATGGAGAATACCGGTTGTATATTTGTGTTATAACATTTATAAAAGTGTTTGGGTGGCACCCCATCCCGCTACGCGGGATTGGGGGTGAAATTAGTTGTTTAATATATAACGAGATCAAAATTTATAAGAGTAATTTAAGTAAGTTAAATTTTTTGAAAGGGGGTATTGGAATGAGACTGTTTCGTATGTCAATTCTCGTTTTTTTGTTGCTTTTTAATTGCAATTCTAATTCCATCGATGAAATTGAAACGCCGCCCCAAGAGATATTAAAAGTTGAGCCGATTTTCAAGTTTGAATTCGGCGCGGATAATCTGCCGGATGAGTACCTGCTCGCGAGACCCCCATTTGACTGCTTGGACGTCGATAGTGAGGGGTGTGTATATATTCGATGAGCAAAAGATTAAGGTTTACAATCCTGACGGTACGGCACGGGCAATTATGGGTGGTCCGGGGCAGGGACCGGGTGAGTTTGACAGTATGTTTATGGGGATAGGTGTGCCTGTTAACGTAAGTCCTGCCGGATATACGGCTGCTCAAAGGAGCTTGGGTTCAAAAGCCACATTCAACGTTTATAAGCCCGATCATAAGTTTCTTGAGACATTTCCTAATAAATACGAAACACTGGGGATGTTTAAAGGCTCTAATTTGAAGATTGCCGTATTAAGCGATACGAGTTACGTCGGTATCGAGGCAGAAGGGCGTGATGATGGAGAATACATCCACACCGTGGAAACTCTCGCATATTATCGTGGCGAAGAAAAGACAACCATAGCTACCTATGATAAGATAATTGGATTAAGCCCAGAAATTTATCGAACGTCGGTTAATCACGTAGGCGACCTTACCTGGGATATGGCATCTCCTGAGGTCGTTGTCTATTCTCATTCCCGTAATGACGTCATTCAGGATGAAAACGGATTTTTCTACACAATTCATACTTTTAATCTATCAACCGGTGAACGGGCAGAGATTCAACACCCTGTCTTAACCGAACCGATCCCGGTAGTCACTCCCGATCCGGTGATGTCGAGAATTCCACGACATGCTATTAATAAAATGAATGAACTATATCAGGAACAATTTAAGTTCAGGGAACCATTCGGTAAAATAAGGTCGGATGGCGCAATGCTCTACGTTCATTTAAAACATTCAGCAGATGAAATCTATACCCGGTTTGACGTATTCGACATTGAAAAGAGGCGTTTTTTACGTACGGTGGATATTTTAACACAGGAGACCGGTTATATTGAATCGATAAAAAAGGGGAACATATATACCATTGGTTCTAATACGGAGGGATTCAGAGTGGTAAAGGTATACTCCCTCCCGCCGGAGGTTTATGCGCGGTGATGAAGGCAGTATTCCCCGTAATCGAAAAATACCGCATTGATCCTGTGGTGTATGGAAAGTGAATAAAAAGGAGTGTGACGTATGGCTGCGTCGATAAGAAAATGCCTCATAGCGAAAATAATCCTTCTTGTAGTACTCATTTCGGTTCAATCTGCCGTTTATGCTCAGGGCATTAATGATTTTAAACTTGTCTATGAAGGCGCTATGCCTGAGAACGTTGTATTAAGGACAACAACGTTTGATTACCAGTATAATACCTTCAAATTCATACGGCTTCCGGGGGAAACGCAGGAATCCCTTATAATCAGGGATGACTCAGGTTTTGAAATATATACCTTTACCGGTAACCGGTGGGAATCGTATGCCAGAATATCCGACCCAATAGACAGGGAAAATGATTCGAAATTTAACAATGAAAGAATATGGTTAACCGGTGATATTACCAATGACGGTCAGGATGACATCATTTCATTTTATCTAAAGGGTGTAGATATATTTGAATTCAATAATAATGAAAAGAGTTATGTGAAATACCATAAGGATTTTCCGTATTATACCGGTGACGCGCTTATAGGTGATATCGATAATGATAAGGGAAATGAACTGGTGTTTTTTGGTTATAATGAGCGTTTTAATGATATGGAGGGTGATACAAGAGATTATTATCTCTGTATCGCTGAAATGCAACAGGAAACAATCGCTATAACCTGGGATGATATGCATAGTTATGGATTTAGTGTTTCAAATTTGGTCCCGAGTGGTTTTCTTGTCTGTATCGCCGATATAGAGAATAACGGCAGCAACTCTTTATGCTATGCTGGCAGTTATTCACCGTGTTGGTATCACGTGCTTAAATGGAATCGTTGGGACTTAGAAATAACAAACACATTCAGCATGTTCGGCGGTAAATTTGTATCCGTAATCGTGGATGGAAAAACACAATTTCTCGATACTATTAATTCGAGTGATATGTGGAGTGATGCAGATGTTAAAACAGTGCTACTTGATTTAACGGGAGGTGAGTTGAAATGGTAACCTGTCACGCTCCTGGAGCGTGCGCTTATTTACGGTGAACACCCGTGGTCCTGGGTGGATATCGACGGGAAGGGAAAGGGTGTTTTAGATGTTAAAGATACTACGTTTCGGTTTTTCAGACCGGGGAAGCAGTGAGTATTGTCTGTATCCATGGAGTTGAATTACATAAATACCGCATTGATCCGGTGGTGTATGGAAAATGAGATTTAAAAAATATTATGTAAATTAATAAGGGGTATTTATAATGCGTAACTTGCTTGTATACATTTCATTTCTTTTGCTCTCTATTTTTTTGTACTGCACAGAGGAACCGGAATTTCGCTACATAGAACCGGAAGTCATTTTACCGAACGTTCTGAAGTATGAACTCGCCTTTGGTTCTGATGAAACAAAACTGCCTGAAGAGTTCTTATTAGTAGAACCTTTTCTATATGGAGGGATAGCGGTAAACGATTCAGGAGATATTTATGTTACGGATGAAAGTTGTGTAAAGGTATATGACAGTAATGGAAATCATAAAAAACTGATTGGCGGAAGTGGTTTAGGACCTGGTGAATTCTATATGGCTGGAATACCTACGATAAGTCCTTCAGGGTATTTAACAGTATACAATAAATCGTGGATAGGTATGGATAGGATTAATATTTTTAGCTCGGATGATAAATTTATTAAAAGTGTCAATTATACCGGGAATAGAGTATTTAGAGAAGTAAAATATAAATCTATTTCTGAAAGTAAATACTATTGGGAGAATATAGGACGCAATTTTCAGGAATTAAAAAAGGGTTTTTCGCTTGATATTAATGAAAGAGTACTAAGTACATCAGATTTATACGATAGAGATCAAAGTGAGGGGTATAACGTATTGTATTATGAGAATGCAGACACGATGTTTATTATAAAACAATTTGAAAAATGGGGAGAGTTTTTTGATCAGGAGGGAATGTTGTTTGCATCTTGGTGGTATGGAGATTTTACCTGGGATGTACTGCCAGATAGAATAATTATCTATATTAATTCAGGACCGTTAGAATTAAATGAGCGTGGAGAACCATGTTATACTCTTCATATTCTGTCTTTGGAATCGTTTAAGGATAAAGAAATATCACAACCGTATAATCCGATTGTTATTCCGGACTCGGTACTTAATAGCGGCGGGGAAGGATATAGTCCACCAAAAGCTGGAGAAATAGCACGAGTTGTTAAAGAACTTCTCAGCGAGCGTAAATACTATGCATCTGTTCAAAAATTGTTAGTTGACGGGTATTATGTTTTTGCATTCACTATGCAGAAAAACGAAGCCGGAGAATCACTTGTTGACGTTTTCGATATGAAACAAGAAAAATATTTGCACTCTGCTTATTTTTCAGTAATACCTTACATTATTAAGAATGGATATGCATACAAAACTGGAAGAGACGAAGAAGGATTTTCAATAATCGAAAAATACAAAATCGACCCGGCGGTGTATGGGAAATGATTTGAAACTTTATAAATTTTATGGAGAATACCGGTTATATATGGCGTTTAACTTTCATAAAACCGGATTTTCAGGTTTGAAAACGGAGGCGTAATGACCAAAAAACTTTCAAAAGTTGATGATTTGGAAAAAGTTCAACTGCTTAAAAAGGCATATAATGACATAAAAAACGAACTGGGAAAGCGGATTGTGGGGCAGCTTGACATTATCGAGCAGCTCTTGATTTGCCTGCTGGCAAGAGGACACTGCCTGATTATCGGTGTCCCGGGGCTTGCCAAGACCCTATTGATACAGACATTAGCACAGGTGCTCGAACTGGAATTCAGCCGTATTCAATTCACGCCAGATTTGATGCCGTCGGACATTACCGGAACGGAAGTTCTCGAGGAAGACAGAACCACGGGGCAGAAAATATTTAAATTCGTTAAGGGTCCGGTCTTTGCGAATATTATTCTTGCAGACGAAATCAACCGCACGCCGCCAAAAACGCAGTCCGCTCTTTTAGAGGCTATGCAGGAACATAAAGTAACTGTAGCGGGAGAGACCTATACGCTTGACGAGCCTTTTTTTGTGCTGGCGACGCAAAATCCGATAGAGCAGGAGGGAACCTACCCGCTCCCGGAGGCGCAGCTCGACAGGTTTATGTTCAACCTCTGGATGGATTATCCAACTTCCGACGAAGAAAAAGAAATTGTCAAAACTACTACAAGCGCGTATGAACCGGACATAAAAACGGTTTTGGGCGCAGAGGAAATTATCGAATTCCAGGATTTAATACGGCGTGTGCCGGTTGCGGACAACGTTGTTGATTATGCAGTCTCTTTTGTGAGCATGACCCGCCCGGATCATGACGGAGCGCCGGAATTTATAAAAGAGTGGATAAGCTGGGGAGCCGGTCCGCGTGCCTCACAGTATCTCATTCTCGGAGCCAAAACACGGGCTATCCTTGACGGGCGCCCGACTCCTGATATCGAGGACGTAAAAATGGTTGCGCGACCCGTTATCCGTCACAGGCTTGTAACGAGTTTTAATGCGGAAGCCGAAGGAATCGATGCACTGACGATAATTGAAAAATTGTTTGATGAGGTTAAATTATAAATGCAGCTATTAGCTATTAGCTGTTAGCTTTTAGCTTTCAGCGGTCAGCCATCAGCCGTCAGCTTTTTATATTTTTCACTTTTCACTTTACATTTATTTAATTATGATCTCTGCGTCCTCTGTAGTTAAAATTGCTATTATTCAGATTGAAAATATACTTCTATGAAATCTTGTTTTTAATTTTGCAATTTGCAATTTGCAATTTGCATTTTAAATTTTTCATTATTCATTTATTTTCTCTGCGAACTCTGCGGTTAATTTTTATGAAAAATACAAAAGTATTTCTAAAACCGGAAACACTCTCCCGTCTTTCCAATCTTGAAATTCGGGCGCGCCTTGTTGTCGAAGGTTTTATTACCGGTCTGCATAAAAGCCCGTACCACGGCTTCAGTGTCGAATTTGCCGAGCACCGGCAGTATATGCCCGGTGATGAAATCAAGCACATTGACTGGAAAGTGCTGGGAAAAACAGACAGGTATTACGTCAAGCAATACGAAGAAGAAACAAACCTGAAAAGCTACATTCTTCTGGACGTGAGCGGTTCAATGCTATACGGTTCGGGCAAGGTAACGAAAATCGAATATGCCTCATACCTTGCTGCTTCGCTGACGTATCTCATGCTTAAACAGCGTGATTCCGTCGGTTTAGCACTCTTTTCAGATAAAATACTTAAGTATGTTCCTCCCAGGTCTGTGCAGACATATCTTATCCACATTCTACGGGAAATTGAAAACATTGAACCACAGGGTAAAACCAATGTCAGTCCCGCTTTTCATTTGTTAGCGGAGAAAATTAAAAGAAGGGGGCTTGTTATAATCATTTCAGACCTGTTTGACGTGCCTGATAAAATTGTTTCCGGATTGAAACATTTCCGTCATAAAAAACATGAAGTCCTGCTTTTTCATATTCTTGACCCGTATGAGGTCTCATTCGCTTTTAACAAGGAATCTGTCTTCCTGGACATTGAGACCGGTGAAGAGATAAATACCCTGCCGTGGCACATTCGCCGTGATTACCGTCGGCAGGTTAAAGATATGCTCTATTTTTATCAAAAATTCTGCCGCGAAAACAGGATAGATTATGTTTTAATGAATACGGAAACCGAGCTTGACAAGGCATTATCCGAGTACCTTATAAAGCGAAAAAGGTTGTATTGACCTCGCAATAGGGAATTATTTAAAATAGACCGACAACCTTGATTGTAGGGGCACGGTTTCCGTGCCCTTTCTAAACTATGTCATAGCTACTATTATAAATGATGATGTCCTTAATTAATCTGTAATTTAGTAACCCTAAATTAAAGCCGAATAGCGCAATATCCGATAATATAGGTGAGTGTAGTTTAATTATTGGTGTTTCATTCAAACAGGTGGTTTCTTCAAAGGAAGGCGGATTATAACCGCCTTTTTTATATAGCATACTCTAATGAAATTTGACCGCAAACAGACTTTTTAAACCTTTACAATTGGTGTAAAACCGCCCTTCATTAGACCTTCCATGAATTTTTTCTCCGATTTTTATTAGCCTGTAATGATTATTTAGTCTTTGCCTTTCTTTCAGGGATTTAATATTGTATTTTGGGAATTAACATTGTATATTGGATAAATTTGTCTCGGGAAAAATGCTTTATTACAGTGAATAGAACCAAATTAATTCCGAATTATTCAATTTTCAAATCCGGCTCTATTAAAACGCAATATGCTTTTATTGAAAACCATAACTTATTACCATAGAGAGATATAATAGAACCACTTAAATTATTACTTTAGGTAATTAATAATTTTTATACAATGCAGTAAAAGGAGGAAATACTATGAGAATTAACAGGAAACTGCTGCTGTTTTTAACAATCTTTTTTGCATTTGTCTATGTGGTGAATGTTTCCGCTCAAAGCGGCAAGACGGTGCTGACTCTGGATGATTACGGAAGATGGAATCGCATCGCTTCAGCATCTATTTCACCCGACGGTAACTGGATAACGTATGGATATAATCCTAATGAGGGCGACGTTACGTTTTTTATAGAAAACCTTAATACGGATGAAGTTATTGAGGTTTCGTGCGGCTCCCGTCCGGTATTTTCGGACAACTCGCAGTGGGTTGCATATATTGTAAGCCCGCCTGAATCGGAAGCAGAAAAATTGCGAAAAGAGAACAAACCGGTAAAGAATACGGCAGAGCTTCGGAATCTTTCTACCGGAGATATACATACGTTCGATAATGCTTCATCTATCAGTTTCTCCAAAGATTCGATACACTTTATTGTTAAAAAACCGAAATCCGACCCGGATGCAAAACATAACGGAACCGACCTTATTTTATATAATTTGGGAACCGGATTTTATGAAAATATCGGCAACGTGGGCGATTTTCAGTTGAATGAATCTGGAAAGTTGCTTGCGTACACAATCGATGCGGCTGAGAAAACCGGTAATGGGATGTGTATTATCAACCTGACTAATGGTTTACGGCAGGTGCTGGATTCCGGAAATTCGGATTATGCTCGTTTATCATGGAGTAAAGATGGCACCGCCCTTGGCGTGTTGAGTGGAAGGGAAAATGAAGGATTTACTCAAAAGGACAATATCCTTATTATTGTTACAGGTTTATCGGAAGATAAACAGACAATCATTAAATATAATCCTTCAAAAGATTCATATTTCCCGAGTAATATGGTTCTAAGCGAAAAAGCCTCAATCACCTGGAGTGAAGATAATTCCAGAATATTTTTTGGAATTAAGGAACAGGAGAAAGAACCGGAAGAAAGTAAAGACCCTGTAGCTAATGTCGATGTCTGGCACTGGAAAGATGAACAGATTCAATCTGTACAAATGCGCCGGGCAAACTCCGATAGAAATTTTACATACCGGGCTGTTTTGAATATAAATAACCTGCGGTTTGTAAAACTCACGGATGAAAAAATGCGTTCCATAACCCTTTCACAGGATGGAAAATGGGGTATAGGACAGGACAGAACTCCCTATCAAACCGATGTTTCATGGAGCGGGAGTCAAGCTGATTATTATTTAGTTGATCTATCCAACGGTGGAAGAAAATTAATCGTGAAGACACTTGGCCGTTCAATGGGTCTCTCACCGGATAGCAAATGGTTTCTCTATTTGAAAGATAAGCAGCTTTGGGTTTATAATATTCAATCGGGAGAAACAACAAACCTGTCAAAAAGCGCGACAGTAAGCTTTGTAAATGAAGATGATGACCATCCGTATGAGAAACCTTCTTATGGTTTGGCAGGATGGACAAAAGACGGTACGGCTGTTCTGGTTAACCACAAATTTGACATCTGGAGTCTTCCTTTAGGGGGCGGTATAGCAAAAAATATTACAGGCGGTATGGGCGAGAAAGAACAGATTCGCTTCAGATATGTCAGAACGGACCCGGAAGAGCGCTTTATTGATACGTTAAACCCGCTTTTACTATCTGCGTATGGCGAATGGACAAAAAAATCCGGTTATTATTCGTTGAGAATTGGAGACGTACCGCAAAATCTTATTTTTGAGGATAAAAGTATCGGCAGACCGACAAAAGCGAAATATGCCGATAAGTTCATGTTCACTATGCAGACATTCGTCGACTTTCCAAATTATTATGTCAGTGATGCGGTGTTCACTAATCCACGGCTGGTGACCGACGCAAATCCGCAGCAGGCGGAATACGTCTGGGGTAGGAGGATGCTGATAGACTATAAGAACAACAATAATGTTAAATTGCAGGCAACTTTGACCCTGCCTGCAGGGTATGAATACGGCAAAAAATATCCCATGCTGGTCTATTTTTACGAAAAAATGTCGTCTCGCCATCATCAGTATTCAATGCCAACGTATGATGACAGACCCCATATGTCAACGTACGCCAGCGACGGATATCTTGTTCTCATGCCGGACATAGTTTATACAACCGGGAAGCCGGGCTCCTCTGCACTGGATTGTGTTACGAATGCCGTGCAAAGGGTAATCGAGCTTGGTTACGCTGATCCTGAACATATTGGTATTCAGGGTCACAGCTGGGGAGGTTATGAAACGTCCTTTATCTTAACACATACCGATATGTTTGCTTGCGTAGTTACAGGTGCGCCGGTTACAAATCTGGTGAGTTTTTATAACGAGCTTTACAAAAGTTCCGGCAGTAATCAGCACGGCATAATGGAGAGCGGGCAGGTGCGTATGGGTATAAACCCGTGGGAGGATTTGAAATTGTACCAGAGTCAATCACCGGTGCATCAGGCTGAAAATATTACAACTCCGTATTTAATACTTCACGGCACGGATGACGGCTCGGTCGACTGGCACCAGGGTCTGGAATTCTACAATACCGGACGCCGGCTCGGTAAAGAGGTTATTCTCCTGTCTTATCCCG
>LJUD01000040.1 GCA_001304035.1 bacterium SM23_31
CGTGGTAAACAAAGTCAAAGAAGAAAAAGGTGGATTCGGATTTAACGCATATACCGAAAAATATGAAGACCTTGTGGAATCCGGCGTGATCGATCCAACCAAGGTCGCAAGGGTTGCGCTCGAAAATGCTTGCAGTGTCGCAGGATTGATGCTTACAACCGAAGCAACGATAGCAGAAAAACCGGAAAAAGAAAAAATGCCGCCAATGCCTCCGGGCGGTATGGGTGGTATGGGCGGTATGTATTAATACTTTCTATTTTACTACTGAAAAATCCCGATGGGGCAAACCGTCACTGCGTGATGGAAAAAACCACCGGGATTTTTTTATATTTTCGTATATACTGAATCCGGCGAAGTAAATCCCACGATTATTGGTCACCAAAATCTTTTTAACTTTACTCCTAATTACTGTATTCCCTGTATGTTTTGTAGTGCATATAATTATAAATAAGGATTATGATATATTAATATGCTCGTAGTTCAATTTCAAAAATATATATCATTATAAGCATAATAATCGAGAAGAATTAAACAAAAGATACAGAATACACATCGTGATTTCTATAAAGTTTTGAACTTTTTTGTAATAATAGCCTCTTACATTTACAAATATAAGTAATTATTAAATATATTGGATCTATTTACTATTTAATTGCCTTTATAAAGAAAAAAGACTTGATGTTATATGAATTTCCATAGTCTAAATTATCGAATTGTAAGATACAAAATTGTATAATCGTTTTTTTAATTAACCGTAGTCTATTTTTAAGACTGACTTTGAGGAGAATAAGAGATGAAACGTTTTTATTTATTAACTTTGACTTCATTTATGCTTTTTTTTCTAACTGTTCAGGGTAAGGCTCAGGTTGTTGAAAAATCAAGCCTGAAAATTGGATTTAAAAGTGCAGGAGTAGTGCAATTTTTAGAGGATGATGACAAAAACAATTCATTTGGGGACGTTCCCTACGGATTCCAGAGTGCTGTAGGAAATTTGACTTTTGATGCAAATATTGTCAATGGTATAGATGTATATTTTGACCTCTATTTAAGCAGTAAACACCATGAGGGAACAGTATACTCTCATGAAGGTTATATATATCTTTCTCATTTACCGGAAGATTCCGATCCTTTCGGATTCAATCGCATTTTTAAATATATAGATATTAAAGCCGGTCATTTTGAGCTTGACTTTGGAAACCAGCATCTCGTTCGGTCGGATAATGCTGACGTTCAGAGGAATCCCCTTATAGGAAATTATATTGTGGATGCCAACACGGTATCACCGTCAGCTGAAGTTATCGGTCATCCCAATCCGTTCTACTGGGTAGGTGGAGTTAGCATGGGAACTACCACAGGTGATTTTAAAGAAAGTCGCGGTACCGCTTTTTACGGAAAGATTGGTTCGGATTATAATAATATGCTTAATGTCGCCGGTTCGTATTACCGCGTGGATCACTCAAAGAATCCAACAGGGTATCCCAATAGTGGATCATTTAGTTCGTTATTTTCGGGTAACCGAAGCGGCGGGCGTTATTCAGGTGTTCTTGGCGGCGGCCCGGAACCGGGGCAGATAAAACCGGGCAAAGGTCAGGATGTAACCGCCTGGCAGGTTGATGCAACTCTTAAATACAAAAGATTGACCGTCTCAGGTTTGTTTGGATTGGTGAAAGATGCAGATATAAATGGTTCAGCAGATGGTACGCCTGAAGAAAAGTGGAGTTACTATGGCGGTGAAGCTAAATACGATTTGTACTCCGGTTTATATGCAGCTGCTCGCTACAATGTAGCTGACGTTGTTAAGATGAACGGCTTGGAGGCAGAAGGAACAGTAAGTAGGCTGCAGCTCGGATTAGGTGTCTGGGTCGTGCCGGGTATGTTGCTCAAAGCTGAATATGTGAATCATGTTACCAAGGATTTTACTACAACCGATCTTCAGTACGATCCAAAATTTAGCGGCTTTTTAACAGAAGTTTCTATATCGTTTTAAAGCCGAAAGTTGTAAGATTTTTAAAAAAAATTTATTGATAAGTGCACAATGAAACGCTCCTCAACATATATTCTTTAAAACTCGGTTTTATGAAAAAATGCAAATTAAAGGAAAATTATAATGAACAGGGTAAAAATATTTTTAACAGGATTGTTACTTATAGGAATTTCTTTCAATCCGAGCTTCGGTCAGACAGTCGAACAAGTAAAGTTTATCGTTGAACCGGAAAGCAAGCTCTCATTCGATGGCACTTCAACAATCCATAGCTATTCCGTTAATGCAACAGAGATAAACGGCTTTCTGATTTTAGATGCTTCCATATTAAAAAGGTCTACATTGGCAAACGGCAGCGGTATTTATGAAGCGCAGGTGTCTATACCGGTTAAAAAAATGAAAAGCGGGAAAAACGGTTTAGATGATAGGATGTATAAAACCATGAATACCGGTAAATTTCCGGATATTACCTACAACTTAACGGCTGCTCATTTTATTTCTTTACCGGACACATCCCAAGAATGGGTTCAATTACATACGACAGGGAAATTAACCGTTGCAGGAACAGAGAAAACAATTGAAATGACCGTAAACGGTTATCTTCTGCCTGATGGCAAAATAAGCTTTTCAGGGAATAAATCATTGCTAATGTCGGAATTCGGCATTAAAAGACCGAAAATGATGTTGGGATTGCTTAAAACAGGAGATGAAGTGGTTGTCAATTTCGATCTGGTATTAGCAATAGGCAAGAATAAATAAAAAAATTACTTGTACCGTTAAAATTATTAAAAAAGAGTATGAAAAAGGCGAATTAATGGAAAGAGCACACTTAAATAAGAATATTATTCTTTTTTCATTAGTCATTCAGATTCTTCTATTTAAAAATGTTACTGCTCAAACAGTAAGTCCCGGTCCTTATTATGTTCAATCCGGGAGTGTGCTCTTTATCAAAGGGAGTTCCAATATAAACAGTTTTGTGTTCAAAGCAGGTGAAGTCTATGGCACAGGAAGTCTCGAAGCCGGTTACCCATCCCCTGTTAACTCCTTGAATGATAATAAGTACAGCACTACCAAAGTCTGTGTTTCAATTTTAGTTAAAAGCCTGGATAGTGGAAATGAAAAGAGAAATAACGACATGTATGAAGCAATAAATGCAGAAGAATTTCCTTTTATTCATTATGAACTCATTGGCGGCGAGGTTGTTAAACATCCGGACAAAAATTTGGATTGGTTTTATGTACATACTAAAGGGGAGTTATCTATTGCGGGTAAAACGAACACAATAGAAATGAATATACAAATGAGACAGCTGCCGGATGGCCGCTTTAATGTGAAAGGCAGTAAATCAATTCTTATGACGGATTATGGAATAAAACCTCCTACTGCATTTTTAGGGCTTATTAAAGCTGATGACCGGTTAGAAGTTCATTTTAATATAATTGCGGCACCTGAAGTCAGCGCATCATCCCTGGAAAAATTATTGTTGTACTGTAAGAAAAAGAACTTTTAATTGCAAACAGATATTCCTTTGATATATTTTGGCGAGTTTTTTATAATAGTATTTAAGTTAAGTAAATATAAAAATAAATCTGGTATTTACTTTCTTAAATCATCCCCGCTGCTACTTAATAAGTTATTGATTCGGTCAGCTTTCCGGTTTTCCCCCCGATCTTTTAGAATTTTTTTAATTTTTTCCCCATTTGTAGCGGGTGCTACATGTTTTGTAGCGCATATAACTATAGAACGGATTACTTTTTTCACATGATCTTTGGTGTTTTTGCCCATATAAATAATAATGTTAATTTCACTTCGCATAAATAAGAATGCAGTATATTCGAGAATTTTGAACCTGGCAACTTCACAAATATAACGGAGAATCTAACATGATTGAACACCGAAAAGAAAAAGGTTATACAATTGCCACGGTAAGCGGCAAACTTATGGGTGGTCCGGAAACTGCTGAGTTTTATAATTTTATTAATAGTCTTCAACTAAACGGTACGGTTAACCTTATCCTTGATCTTGGTAATGTCCGCTGGATTAACGGTGCGGGCATAAGAGCGCTTATTAACAGTGATGCTTCTTTAAAACAGTATAACCGTGCCATTAAATTCGTAAACCTTTCGCCGAAAGTAAAAGACATACTCACTATTACAGGAGTGAGTTCGGTGCTGGATATCTATGATTCAGTGGAGGATGCGAAAAAATAACATGACTTAACCTGAAAATGAAAGGAGGTAATCTGTGCAATTTGAAATGTGGTGGATCTGGTTCGTACTCGCTGCGGTTTTCCTTGTAGGAGAAATCTTCACTGCGGGATTTTTCCTTGTCTGGTTAAGTATTGGTTCGGCTGCGGCGGGAATTTTGGCTCTTCCTGCAATTGGGGTCGGAACATCCGGTCAGCTTATTGTTTTCATTCTCGTGTCAGGCATCACGTTCGTATTTGGACGCAGATTTGCCGAACGCGTCACCGTTAAACAACCCCCGGGTATTGGTGCCGACCGGTTCGTTAATAGAGAAGGAGTTGTAATTGAACGGATTGACAGCGCGGTCAATACAGGGAGCGTTAGAATAGGTCAGGATGAATGGCGCGCCACCAGTGAGACAGGAGAAGTAATTCCTGACGGAGCGCACATTATAGTAACACGAATTGACGGCACACATGCCATAGTAAAAATTATTGAGGAGGGAAAATAAAATGGGAAATCTGCCGGTATTACTCATAATTTTTGCATTTGTAGTGATAGTAATTATCGCAATGGGCACGCGAATTATCCGCCCGTGGGAAAAAGGTCTTATCGAACGCCTTGGTAAATACCAGCGCACTGTCGACAGCGGCTTGACGATTATTATCCCGTTTCTCGAAAGGATGACCAAAGTCGATATGCGCGAGCAGGTCGTCGATGTCCCGCCCCAGGATGTAATTACAAAGGATAATGTTGTTGTCGAGGTCGATGCCGTTGTATATTACGAAATCACAGATCCGGTGATGGTTAAGTACAATGTTAAAAATTTCTACCTTGCAGCAACAAAACTTGCCCAGACAAATCTTAGGAATCTTGTAGGCGATCTGGCTCTCGACGAATCACTTACCTCACGGGAGACAATAAACAGTAAACTGCGCACGGTTCTCGATGATGCAACCGACAAGTGGGGCGCACGTGTTACACGTGTCGAACTGCAGAGGATCGAGCCGCCCCGCGACGTTACCGATGCCATGCACCGCCAGATGAAGGCGGAGCGTGAACGCCGCGCTACCATCCTCGAAGCAGAGGGGAAAAAAATGGCTGCAATTCTTGAAGCCGAAGGATATAAGCAGGCGCAGATTCTTTCTGCTGAAGGTAAGGCAGAAGCTATCAAACGCGTTGCCGACGCCGAAAAGTACCAGAAGCTGACCGTTGCCAAGGGCGAGGCTGAAGCGGTAATTACTGTGTTCGGGGCAATACATAAAGGCGACCCGACAAACGACCTCATCGCAATCAAATATCTCGAAGCCCTGCAGGGAATTGCCGACGGTAAAGCAACTAAGATATTCCTCCCGCTCGAAACATCCGGTGTCCTGGGCAGCATCGCCGGTATAAGCGAACTGCTGAAAGAAAAAATCGGCGATGGGGAAAATAATGGAGATCAAAAGGATGAAAGAAGATTAAAAGAAAAGGATAATTCTACGACCGATTAAGAATTAATCTCCAGACCTGAATTACTAAAAACTGAAACCGCACCCCGAAGCTTGGGGTGCGGTTTTTGTGGGTGAATTATACATAGCCTGCCGCACGAATTATCACCGTAAAAAATCGGCTTTTATTACTTTTTTAACCGGGTGGTTTACTTTCTGTTTCTACTTTCGAAATTGAGCTTAAAGTCATGACACTCGATAAATTCAGAGCAATTGCTTTGCTTCACTGCGAAGAAAAATTGTACTAACGGCTCAAATTCTCCCTGTACTGTCCCTTGTCCCTTGTATGTATATCTGTGTGCCGGACTTCTAAAGGTTATGTGGGAATATTCATCGTGCTTTTCTTCTACCGGTTCATAGCCCGAAAGCTGAACATCTGCCGGTATCTCCTTGAATATGTTTTTACATAATTCACCTAATTTGCAATTATAGATTTCATGAGAAAATTTGAATTCCGCAGAGTGGATTTTCTTTATATTTTTTATCGAGATTCCGGTTCGGGATTTTGCATGTTTAACCGCTTCATGGAAACCTTCTACCATACTGTTCTCCATGCAGAATGTGACTTCGTTTTCCATAACAAGGAGGGTCCTTAAACTGCCGAGGAAGGTATCGTGGCGTATGGTTCCGGATTTAACATGAAAAAAGGGACGCTGTGTTTTACCTGCGCCTAAATAATATCCTATGACAAACCCTTTGATCATTTCAAATGGTCCGGTCATAACTATCCCTGAATATTTCTTGTCCATTCTAATTTTCCCCTTGCTTTATTGGCAAATAATTACACTAAATCCCGTTTGAAATTTGTGAATATATTTATTTTTTTACAGTTAAAGATATAAATATTTATTAGTAAATGCAATAGTTTTAGGCTGCATGTTTTCTGTTGATTGCATATTCCCTGATTTGATTATAAATTCGATTTTTAACAAGAAAAAAAGCATACAATCAAGAGATGTATGCTTTTCCAGAAGTAAAACAAGTGGTATTTGTTATGAAAAAAGAAGTAAGTGTTACTATAATATTCTGTTAATCGCTGTTGTTAGTAAGTCTGCAGATACTGTTTAAATTTTTCTTTTAAGCTTACATTGTTTTCCCAGTCCCAGTAGGTTTTCTGCTGAAAATCTACCCAGCTTGACTGGTAGCTGATAAATGCACTTAAAAACAGATTCTGTGCATTACGGTACTCGTCACACGCCCGCGACAGCTCCTGGGCGGAAATTTCATTATTTCGGAATCTTTCAAGACACTGCTCGTAAAATTCTTTTGCACGTTCTATATTTTCCCTCTGCCGGATTGCCCTTTGCTGGGATGACACGAGTGTGCGGTACGCAGACCTGATTTCGTTTTCTCGCGAGAGCCTGTCATTCTCGTATCTTTGCAGTGAACTTTCATAGTTTAATTTCGATACTTCGACGTCATATCCATTCTTACCATTATCCCACAGCGGTAAAGTAACGGACAATTGTAAGCTCCGCGTTACATTGTAATCATTAAATATATTATATTTCCAGAGAAAATCATTAAATCTTTCTCCGCCTATTGAGCTGTTCTCAAAACCGTAAGTTGCAATCAGGTCGGCTTTGAATTCTCTGCGCGCATCGGTTTGTTCAATTTGATCTTTGCTAAACTCTAATCCGATTTCAGATGTACGAAGGGAGGGTCTGTCTTTCAAACCTATTTCGACAGCTTTATCGATGTCGATTTCATATTCCTTTATTTCAAGGTCGGCGATTAATTCAACGGGCTGGTCGAAGCTTAAGCCAAACTTTTGCTTGAATTCCAATTCCTTCTTATATAGTTCAACGTCTTTACTTAACAGGCGGTTCTTGCTCAACAGATAATCGATCTCGAGTTGTATCACTTCGGCAGAATCGGCACGCCCTTCGGAGAATTGCTGATGCGCTTCCTCATAGGCAGATTCGCTGATTTCCACTATTAAAGACTCTATTTTATATTCCTCTGTCAATTGGTATAATTCATGAAACAATCTGCTGAGGGAGCCGTAATGTGTTAATAAACCTGAAATACTGGTTAACTCCGTGCGCTCGAAACTCAGTTCATTTCTCCATAGGTCTTTCTGTAATTTGTTCCGTGTAAAAAGCGGCTGCGTAAATCTCAAAAAAAGTCTGTTTTT
Source organism: bacterium SM23_31 (assembly GCA_001304035.1). Classification (GTDB taxonomy): domain Bacteria; phylum SM23-31; class SM23-31; order SM23-31; family SM23-31; genus SM23-31. The sequence continues at coordinate 7,795 of LJUD01000040.1, forward strand.
GTATGTGCGGTCTTTCCCTTTTTGAGATAAAGACACTAAATTTGTATTGAAAGAAAAAGTCCCGTTAGTAGGGTAATTCAGGATTGGAACGATGGTCGGTTGAGATACATTCCAGGTTGCCGTAAGCGTCGTTCTTTCCGATTCAAATGTCTTATATTTTTCCTCACTTGAATCATACTCTCTTGTGATTGTCTGTGTAAAATTGGGTAGTTGAACGTTAAGATTAGAGTAAGATTTTAGCTCTGCACGCCCGGCTCTGTTATTCAATGCGTTTCTCTGGTAATCCCTGCGCCGTTTGTATATATCGTAACTGCGGTCGAATGCAATGTCTACCGCTTCTTTGAACGTAAGCCTGAGCTTCTGCTGCGCATGTGTCCGGGGAGCAAAAAGCGCTGCCATTATCCCGCACAACAAGATTAAAACAGCTTTCTGTAAAAAATGTTTACACTTCATATTTATCTATCCCGTATATCTAATTATTGTTATTTATTGAGTTTCCCCCGGAGAGCATAGTTTTGTACATTTCATCATCGGTAATACTTATTTCATTCTGAAAATCCCACATGGTCTGGCGGGTCAGATTCACAACCGCACTCCGGTATTCTACGTATGCATTTAGATAACTATCCAAACTGGAAATATAAGCGTTTTTTGCCAGCCGCAAGTCCTGGGCGCTGATTTGGCCTTCGTTGAATTGGGTAACGGACATATCATATACTGTTCTGGCATTAGACCGGGCATCCTTGGTGACTACCAGACGCTCTTTTGTTTCCTCCAATGTGTAGTATGCATCGGTTATTTCTTTTTCAATATTCCTTGCAGTATTGATCTGAGAGTTTTTCAATCTTTCAAAAGAAATATATTCTTCTTCTAACCGTGCGGCATTTCTTCCCCAGTCTAATACCGGCATTTTAAGCGTTAATACGATGCTTCTGGTTCTGTCGTAACTTTGTAAGATATTCCGCAGCGGATCAAAATAATATGAGCTTCCTTGGAATGGATTCTGTCCGTTGTAAAACAATTCTCCGTCTACACTGTTATCAAAACCAAAGGTTATTTTAATTTCTCCTTTTATTCTGCCGTCACTTTTAACATTTTCAATAGACATCTCCTGGCTTCTGACTTGAAAGGCAAATGTGCGCATTTCCGTTCTGTTTTCCAGACCGCGGTTTTTTGCCTCTTCGAGCGTAATGCTGAGAGGGACAATGTCAAGTTCTGCAATAGCCCTGACGCCTAATGCCTGGTCTAAACCGATATTCTGTTTGAAAGTCGCTTCCCGGTTTTGCCGGTCTGCACGAAGTCTAAGCAGGTCGCTCCCGAGGTTTTCAAGGTCAACCTGAAGCTGAAGAAGCTCAGTATCATCTAATCTGCCCGTTCTGTTGCGTTCTTCCGCCCGGGTATATATATCACTGTATTGCTTGAAGATTTCTTCTTTAAGGTCTATTTGGTTTTGAAAGCGGAAAAGGTCGTAAAAGATATTCGATTGAGACGAAATTGTGGTTAGTCTGCGCGTCGCATGAGTGAACTGTGTGTTAGTAAGACTCATACGTGCCCGTTCAATAGCATTTCGCTGTTCGTTTGGCTGCAGTATGGGTTGTTCAAACGCCAGATAGAGCCGTCCGACATATTTCTTCGACTTACCATATTGGTTTAAGTGGTATAGGTTTGCATTTAGTGAGAAGTTGCCGCCTGTAATCAGCGGCTGATTTATTCGCATAGTTGCCTGGAATCTCAACCGCTGCGAGTCGACGAACCGGTAAGAATCTGTACTAAAGCTGTACTGCTCTGTAATGGATTGGTCAAACGAAGGAAGCAGGAAACTCATGCTCGCATTTGATTTTAACGAAGCCTCTGAAGACAAAAGTCCTAAATAATCACTTTGGAAACTGGTTTCCTGCGATTGAAACGCATACGCCTGCCGCATAGCTATCTCTAAGCTTTGATCGAATGTAAGTTCCATTACCTGCTGGGCGTAGGTGTTTGTGCTTAGCGCTAACCAAATTATTAATAGTGTTCGTAGTTTCATAGGCTTATTCTATCTGTTGTTATATACGATTACATTGTCGATTATTTTTTCGATTTCTTCACGAATACTTATGTTTTTTTCAAAATCCCACTGCGTTTGATTTGCCAGTTGAATCAGTGCATTTTTATAACTAACGACCAATTGCAAATACTGAATTTGTGCTGTATAATTTGTAGTAACTGCAAGGATGAGGTCTTCCGCTGACAACGTCCCGTTAATGAATTTCTCACGGGCAATTTTCATGTTTCGTTCTGCAAGCTCTTTTGCCCTGTTGATTAAGTCGATCCTTTCCTGCACGTTTCTGATATTATAAATATGACCGATAATCAGGCGTTTTGTATCGGTTATGTCATTCTCTAACTGCCGCCTCTGCGTTTCAAGGTTAATTTTTGCAGATTAGACGCGCATATCATTCCGTCCCCAATCCCAAACAGGAGTTTTCAGCTCTAAATTTAAACCTCTGTCTTGCGCGAAATCATGATAATACATGCGTAAGACAGGATTAGTATTATTCAAACCGAAGGTACCTTTAAAATCACCCGTCATTTTGCCGCCGACCTCGGTATCTTCAATTCGCATGCTGTCTTCTATAATACTAATCCTAAAATTCCGGATACCTCTATTATTGTTTATTCCTTCATCGAGCGCTTTCTGTTCATCTATTTCAATAGGTATATACTCAAGTTCGTCAATTACCTTGATCTTTTCATTTGGGTCTAAAGTTAAAAATTGAATTAAGGCGCGTTCCGAGGCGTCGCGTTTGGTCGATGATGTTAGCAGCCGGGTACTACTGTTTGAAAATTGAACATTTGTTTGTAAGTATTCTCTTTCGGACAGTTCACCGGCATCAAAGCGTATCTTTGCCTGATTAAGTAAATCTTCCCAGATATCATAAAACCGGGTATTAAATTCAAGCAGCTTTGAATTTTCATAGAACTGGTAATAATGCTGGGATAAACTGCCGGCTCGGAAGCTTCCGCCTCTAACGAAGAAACTTGTAAATCCGCCGCCTCTGCCGCCGCCACCACCGCCGCCGCCACCGCGGTCACCGCCGCCGCCGCGGTCGTAATCATCATAGGAAATTGATTCAAGCGCCTCTGCAAGTGCCTCTGCCGACGCCTGGGTGTAAGTAGCACCGTAAATTAAACTTATACGTTGGTTTATATAGGAAATTTTTGACTTCTCGAGATTGAGTTCTGCCCTGTAAATATCTTTTAGTAATTTATTCGGTCTGAAAAGAGGCTGTTCTAACTCCATGTATATTTTGGTTGTGTAATCCGGAATGTCACCTGCCTGAGCGAAACGGTTTAATTTGATGTTCCCCGATATATTGCCGTTCGTCCGCAGGGGCTGTCCAATGATTAACCTCGTGTCATACGCAGTTGTTTTATCCATGTATACGTCAAATAACTGTGTATCTTCATTAAATTTCTCCTCACGTTCCTGCTTCAGTTCGGGAGTGGTCATTTCCAAATCTACATAGGATCTGAGCCCTGCAAGTGAAGCGATGTGACCTAAGTGTTTCTCCCGAAGATCGAGCTCCAAATCCTGTATCGAAAAGCTGTTTTTAATAGTAATCTCTGCTGCTTCTTCAAATGTTAGTGTCCGTGCCGCTTGAGCAGCCAATAACGATGGAAATAATAGTAAAATTATAAATAAAAAACACCAAATCTTCCGCATACATACTCCTTAATATTATTGAATAATTGTTATCTTTTTATGCATTTTCTGTGTATTAACATTATATAACCGGTAATGACATAAATCGAATATTTAATACATATTTAAACTACCATTCCATGCAAATAATTAATCCGGATTACCTTATTAATTACAAGCTAAGTAAAATTAAATTCAATAGTATAGTATTTTTTAAATATGAAAACAACGATTATCATCTCTTTGTTTCAATTAATTTTGTTAATCATAGTTAAATTATGAAATTCCGTTAGGCAATGCTTTGCAAACAATGTGCCATTTTATATATTTATCGGTATTTTCCGGAAGTGCATAAGACTTCTATGAAAAATTATTACTATAATTGTGTAAAATTGCCCAGAATTTTCAATATTAGCCTGCATTTATAATTAGACCTGCAGGGAAAATTCTGCTTTGTTAAAAATTTTTGCGAATTCAATATTTTACTTGAGAAATAATTCAGGAAGTTCTACATTCTTAAAAACAAGAAAAGGATTTATAAATAACTCAAATAGTATAAGCAGGTTTTCATCCGCGCAGGGAGTAAAATCAATGGATAATATTGACCCGGCAGAAAAAAGAAGTACAGGTTTGATCAGACAGCTTGGACTATTCGATTCTACAATGATGATGGTAGGAATAGTTATCGGTTCCGGTATTTTTACTACAACCGGCATTATGGCGCAGTCTCTCCCCTCAGCCGGGCTGATCCTGCTGGCATGGGCAGTTGGAGGACTGCTTACCCTTGCCGGTGCGCTGACGTATGCAGAGCTGGGCGCAGCCATGCCCCAGGCAGGAGGGCAATACGTCTATCTAAGGGAAGCATACGGGACGCTTTACGGATTTCTCTTCGGCTGGATACTGTTCCTGGTTACCATGTGCGGCTCTATCGCCGCACTGGGTGTAGCCTTCGCTGAATATTTCGGATATTTCTTTCCCTCTTTATCTACCGAAAAATTTATCTTCTCTATAGCAATAAGCGAGAATTACACCTATTCCCTGTCGGCGGGACAGGTGGTCGCTCTTGTCGTTATTATAGTTCTGTCGGCATTCAACTATATCGGTGTGATTTTCGGCAAAATTATCCAGAATATCGTTACCGTGATAAAGATCGGAACGTTACTGGTATTCGCCGCTGTAGGCTTTGCCATCGGAAACGGAACTCCCATCGATTTTTCACTCGCTCCCGGCGTTTCTGCACTGAGCTTCGGACGGCTATTTATCGGGTTTGGAGTTGCGCTCATTGCTATTACATGGGCGTTTGACGGATGGAACAATATAAGTTACGCTGCCGGGGAGATAAAAAATCCCAAACGCAATCTCCCCTTTGCGCTGGTTTTCGGAACGGTTCTCATAACCGTGCTTTATATCCTCGTGAATTATGTGTACCTCGCCGCCCTTCCCATAAGTGAAATGGCGGGAGTGGTCAGGATTGCAGAAAAAGCTACAACCACGCTCTACGGGAGCGCTGCAGCGGGTCTCATATCAGCCGCCGTGCTTGTTTCCGTGTTCGGAGCGCTGAACGGGGCAATATTTGTCGGCCCACGCGTCTATTATGCCATGGCGGTGGACAGGCTCTTTGTGCACCCGCGATACAAAACACCGGCATTCGCCATTCTCATCCAGGCTGTATGGTCGTGTATTCTTACCGTTACCGGCACGTTTGAACAGCTTTTTACATACGTGGTGTTCATTACTGTTTTATTCTATATATTAACTGTCTCCTCGGTTTATACGCTCAGGAAAAAATTTCCCGACCCCCCGCGCCCGTACAAAACCTGGGGATACCCGGTAGTGCCGGCTGTCTTCATCATTGCATACTCAGGCATACTCCTAAACACACTGCTCGAAAAGCCGGTCGAATCCCTTGCCGGTCTCGGATTCACCATCATCGGCATTCCGGTGTATTATTTGTGGAGAAAAAATAGCGGTAAATCATAAATTTCCCTTATATTGATGCCATTACCTATAATTTCAATTATCCCATTTATATAATCCGGCGTAAAAACAAAGACATACAATTGAATATTCGGAAAAAGGTTTAGCACAACCGGTAGTTCTTTTTGAACAGTATTTATAAATCCGATTAATCTTTCGTCAAACTTCGGTAATGCCATTTCCGTTCCCTCGGGAATGACGTAATTTAAACTGCATAAATTTAACCGGAAGATAATATCTAAGAATTCATGCCAGCTTGCCCACCGGGTCGCGTTTGAGTGCGGCGGTCATACAGTGGATCGAGCCCCAGCCTTTCAGAATCTCTGACATATCTAACTCGGTAACCTGAATACTATGGTCTTCGAGGAATTTTTTTGTTGCGGGATTTCCGGATGCCATTACAACGTGTCCCGGAGCCAAGGCCACGACATTGAGGGCAAGGTTTTGTGTTTCCTGCGGAGCCGGGGCTTCCAGAATCTTTATGCCCCGCTGCCTGAGAGCAGTCCAGATATTCCAAGGCAGGTGTGCCGGATCAATTATTGCGGTTTTCTTATCGACAAAACTTACAATACTGTCAATATGTGCATACCCGTAAGGGATTTGCAAGTACCATACGTGCTCTACGCCCATTTGCCGCAGTATTTCTTCCACCTGGCGGCAGCCTTCAATGTTGGCGCGGTTGCCGGTGCCGATGATAACCGTTTCTGAGTCAATCCAGAGACAGCACGCCGTTTCAAATACACCGGTACCCGATACAGTTCGTATAATTGGAACACCCAATGACGCCAACGCCTCCGCTGCGTACCGTTCTTCGCCGCGCCTGCATGCCATTGCCTGCCTGCCGACGATTGCTCCCTCCGGCGTCATCAGAATATTATCACGCATAAAGAGTCCGTTTGGTTTGTCATCATGCATCCGTTCTACGTAATAGACGGTAACGCCGTGTGACCGGTAAAGACCGGCGAGGGCATCATGCCGCTCCCGTGCTTTTGACGGGTCCATAATTTCACGCCAGCGGTATTCTTCCGGATTTTTTATGTTTTCGATCTCATTTCCCGGTCGTCTTAAAAGTACGGCTCTAAGTGTTCCGACTTCCGAATCGCACCCCCAGTCCCCTCCCCAGCAGGTAGGCAGTTCGTCCCGCATGGGAGTTTCGAGTGCGAGCCATTCATCGCGTGTTTCAATCGGTTCCATTTTGCGCCTTTCTTAATACGTAAAAATGCCTTATTTTGTTTAAAATGTGACCTTGTCATATAAAAATATCAACTTTAATTGTCAAAATATAATATTCTCAGTTAATAAATGTAAGCAATAATTTAGGCTTTCTATTTTAATTTTCATTCAAAATCCTCTAACTTTAATAATAACAGCGTATTCATGCTCCATCGAAACTTTGGACTTGTTTCGAAAAAATTCCCTTTTATAACGGGAGTCTGTCGACGGAGGCGTCTATAAAATATTATAATATCGGATTTAGCTTGGCTTGAATACGAGATACTGATTTCGGGATTTTAAGCCTCGAAGATAAATTAGCGAAATTTTATTGACAAACATAGTTTTCTTGCCTAAATTTTAAGTCCCTAAAAAAATCGTTTTAAAATAGTGAAAAAGTTTTTCGAGTTTTTGTAGCTTATTAGTCTGCAATGATGTATATTGCAAGAGGAAATAGAACAAAATGGCGTTACGTAACTCATTATATCAAAGTAAGTTATAGATTATATTAACATTACTGACTTAGTTTTATAGGAGGATAGCTTGTGATTAAAAAGAAAAACATGGTTCACCCCTACATTCCGAATTCCGTGCCGGAAGTGCAGGCAAAAATGATAAAGGAAATCGGCGTAAAGGATATTGAAGAACTTTATGAAGATATCCCCGAAAGTTTAAGATTTAAGGGAGTAATGAATTTACCTCAGCCTTTATCTTCCGAATATGCTCTTAAACGGCATGTAGAACAAATTCTGTCAAAAAACCGGACATGCCGGGAATACATTAATTTTCTGGGCGGAGGATGCTGGCAGCATTACGTTCCTGCAATATGCGACGAAATTAATCAGCGCTCGGAGTTTTTGACTGCTTATGCCGGCGAACCCTATGAAGACCATGGAAGATTTCAGGCGCTTTTTGAGTATGCGAGTATGATGGGCGAACTGTTAGATATGGACGTTGTTAATGTTCCGACTTATGACTGGGGACAGGCTGCCAGTACGTCTATCAGGATGGCTGCAAGAATTACAGACCGGAACGAGATTTTAATGCCCAATGTAATTTCTCCGGACAGATTATTGATAATCAATAATTATTGCATGGACGTCTTAGAAATTGATCTAATAAACAATGATACAAAGACCGGGAAGATAGACATTAACGACTTACGAAACAAAATATCATCAAAAACAGCCGGGATATACTTTGAAAATCCCTCGTACTTCGGGATCATAGAAGACCAGGGCAAAATTATTTCGGAAATTGCACATCAACATGGTGCATTAAGTATAATAGGTGCCGATCCTGTTTCTCTGGGCATACTGGTTCCTCCGGCTGATTACGGCGCGGATATAGTCTGCGGCGATATACAGGCGTTGGGTATTCATATGCAGTACGGGGGCGGGCATGCCGGCTTTATTGCTACAAGGGATGAGGAGCGTTTTGTAGCGGAATATCCCTCCCGTCTATTCGGAATTACGCATACCGAAGTTGAAGGAGAGTACGGGTTTGGCGATGTAATGTATGACAGGACGTCTTTCGGCAGCAGAGAGCAGGGCAAAGAATTCATTGGTACGGCAACAGCGCTGTGGGGAATTACGGCGGGTGTGTATCTGGCATTACTCGGACCCCAGGGAATACAAAAATTAGGTCAAACGATCATGCAAAAATCACAGTACGCCATGAAAAAGATTGCAGAAATTGAGGGAATAAAAATCCTGTTTCTTCAGTCAGCCCATTTTAAAGAATTTGTGGTAGATTTCAATGATACCGGCAAAACGGTTGAAGATGTAAACAAAGCCTTGCTTGAAAAAGGAATTTTCGGAGGAAAAGATATTTCCGATAAATTTCCAGGAATGGGAAATTGTGCATTATTCTGTGTTACCGAAATTCATACAAAGGAAGATATTGATATATTGGTTCAAGCGTTGAATGAATGTGTGAATTAATAAAACTAATATTGCTTCAAAAATTATGATTAATGAACATAACAATAGGAATAAATATGAAAACAAAAGTAAGAAATTTCCATCAGGCTAAATGGGATGAGCCCATTATTTTTGAACTGAGCACCAAAGGAGAGCGGGGAATAATAATGCCGGACGTTGAGCATGAAATAGAAGAAGAAGTCGGTGACGGCATATCCAAAATACCCGGGAACATGATAAGGAAACAAGTGCCCAATCTTCCCGAGCTTTCACAAATGCGTGTTCTCAAACATTATCTCCGTTTATCGCAGGAAAATCTTGGTGCGGATCTAAACGTCGATATAGGTCAGGGAACGTGTACAATGAAGTACAGCCCCAAAATTAATGACCGATTAGCGAATTCTCCCAAGTTAACGGAGCTTCACCCGTCACAGGATGGAAGTACCGTTCAAGGGATTTTGGAGATACTGTATAAAACGGATTTGTTCCTGAGAGAAATTTCAGGATTGGATAAATTTACCTTTCAACCGGGAGGCGGAAGCCAGGCAATACTGGCAATGGCTTCCTTAATCCAGGCTTACCACGATTTTAATGAAGAATGTGATAAAAAGGATGAGATTATCACAACTATATTTTCCCATCCGTCGGATGCGGCGGCGCCTGCCGTAAAAGGTTATAAGATAATTACTATTTATCCGAATGAGGATGGATTACCGGATATTGAAGCCCTGAAAGAAGCTGTATCCGGCCATACCGCCGGATTATTGATTACAAATCCGGAAGATACGGGTATCTTCAATCCGAAAATAGCAGAGTTTACACGGATCATTCACGAAGCGGGCGGTCTCTGCGGCTACGATCAGGCTAATGCAAACGGTATATTAGGTATTACAAGGTCGAAAGAAGCCGGGTTTGACATCTGCTTTTTCAACCTGCACAAAACTTTTTCCTCACCACACGGCTGCGGCGGTCCGGCAACGGGAGCGCTCGGCGTAACCGGGGAACTGGTGAAATTCATGCCGGTGCCGTTGGTAGAATTCGACGGAGAAAAGTATTATTTGAATTATGACGTTTCACACAGCATCGGAAAAGTCAGGAGTTATTATGGAGTTACAGCGGCGGTACTAAAGGCATATTCATGGATTATGAGCCTCGGAAGCGAAGGACTTAAAGAAGTTTCCCGCGCGGCTGTGCTGAACAATAATTACCTGTTAAAAAAAGTACTGGAACTCCGCGGCGTAAGCGCGCCTTACGCGAAGGGAAGGCACCGGATAGAACAGGTCCGTTACAGCTGGGAAAAGCTTACTGAGGATACAGGAGTCACTACAGAGGACATTACCAACCGCATGGTTGATTTCGGTTTTCACATGTGGTCCAGCCATCACCCGTTCATCGTTCCCCAGCCGATGACGCTTGAACCCACCGAATCATACTCAAAAGCGGAAATCGATGAATATATCGCGGGATTAAAAAAAGTGGTTGAAGAGGCATATGAGAATCCGGATATTGTTAAGAGTGCACCTCATAACAGTGTTGTGCATAAAATCGACACAAGTTCATTGGACGATCCTTCAAAATGGGCTGTTACATGGAGGGCATATCTGAAAAAAAGTAAAAAGTAAACAGAGCAAAAGGTCGATTTGAATTGAAAAAGTTAGGTTTAATCATAAATCCCGTTGCCGGCATGGGCGGAAAAGTCGGGCTAAAGGGGACTGACGGAAAGAACATTTTAGAAAAAGCAAAAAGTCTGGGCGCTGAACCGGAATCTCCAAAACGTGCAATAGAAGCGCTTAAAAAACTCGAATCTCTAAAAAATGAGATAGAAATAATAACATACCCATGCGAAATGGGAGAAAATGAAGCTGTGCACTGCGGGTTTGAACCGAAAGTTATCGGGTCTATACGGGAAGGAAAAACTACCGCCGCCGACACACGGAAAGCTTGCAGTGATTTATTAGCTCAAAAAATCGACCTTTTGCTTTTTGCCGGGGGAGACGGAACGGCAAGAGATATTTATAATGCCGTTGGAGACGGAATCGTTGTACTGGGGATACCAACAGGTGTAAAGATGCATTCGGGTGTTTATGCCTGTAATCCGGTGAGAGCCGGTGACCTGACGGCTTTGTACCTTAAAAAAAAGGTTAAGAAATTAAAAGAAGCTGAAGTTATGGATATTGATGAAGAATCTTTCAGAGCCGGGATGGTATCTGCAAGGCTCTACGGTTACTTAAAGATTCCGTTTGAGAATATACATGTACAGGGTTTGAAAGCCGGAAGCCTGCCGGATGAAAAATATTCTCAGGAAGCGATCGCTGTGGATATTATAGATAATATGTTTGACGATTATTTTTATATTATCGGTCCCGGCACGACTACAAGACCTATCATGGAAAAATTGAATCTGGATTATTCACTGTTAGGCGTGGACCTCATCTATAGAAAAAAACTTATTGGAAAAGACCTCGGCGAAAAAGAACTGCTAAAACACATAAAGGGAATGAAAGTAAAATTAATTGTCACACCCATCGGAGGGCAGGGATACCTGTTTGGAAGGGGCAATCAGCAGTTAAGCCCTGACGTAATTATACAGGTGGGGAAGGATAATATTATTGTTGCAGCCACAAAGCAAAAGATCAACTCGCTTGGCGGCAGACCTTTTTTAGTCGATTCCGGGGACGACGAAGTAAACCGGATGTTAAGCGGCTATTTCATTGTTATAACAGGTTACCGGGATAGGGTCGTTTATAAAGTAACATTTTAAAGTTTTGACATCAATGAATACATATTTTTGCGGGTTTTGCATTATAGTCGGCGGTGCAAAAAAATGTATTAACGCTGTCGCTATTTAACCTGAAGAATTCATGATCTTTCTCTTACTTTTCATTATATTATGACCCGAATCTTGTGGCAAAACCATTCGCATAGTCACTCCGACTACTCGGAGCAATTCATATTATAAAATTATTGCTTTGCAGTTAAACAACAAGATAAAACAGGACTTGCGAATATTTCATGTTAAGTACGGTGTATGCGAAGGTCTTCTGCACCGAGTCCCGTTTCGTTACAACTGCAGAACACAAGGATGATGATATTGAATTTAATCTCGCAAAAATAAGAAAGGTATTGACCAATGTCGGACAGTAAAAAAGTAAAGCATGGAAATGCTTTAAAAGGGAAAGTTGCGCTGATTACCGGGGGTGCGTCAGGCATCGGGCAGGCAATTACGTTGATGTTTGCCCGCGAAGGTGCGGCTGTATCGATGATGGATATAGACAGGGGGGGAGGGCAGTCCGTCATGCAAAAAATCGCTGACACCGGCGGAAGGGCAATTTTTATACCCGGTGATGTCAGCCGGTCTAAAGATTGTCATCAGGCGGTGCGGCAGACTTGCGAGGAGTTGGGCGGGCTCGATGTTCTCGTTAATAACGCCGGCGTTATACGCCGGGCTGCCGTGACGGAGACCGGTGAAAAAGAATGGGACCATGTGATGGCTGTAAATGTCAAGTCGGTATTCCTGCTTTCCAGGTACGCTATACCTGTAATGGCTGGGGTGGGAGGCGGTGTGATTATTAATATTGCATCCGGCTG
>LJUD01000296.1 GCA_001304035.1 bacterium SM23_31
GGCGCATCTTCCTATTAGCCCAGGGACGGCTTATTAACTTAGCTGCCGCCGAGGGGCATCCGGCGTCGGTTATGGACATGAGTTTTTCAGTGCAAGCACTGACAACCGAATGGGCTGTAAAAAACAGGTCAAACCTAAAACCGGGAGTATATGACGTGCCCGGTGAAATCGACGACCAGGTTGCATCCTTAAAACTGAAATCGATGAATATTTCAATCGACACGCTTACAAAAGAACAGGTGCAGTACTTGAACTCGTGGACGATGGGCACGTAAGCGTAATAACATACGAATACCTGAAAGTAATACTTTAAAAGCAGAATAAATAAGGATTGTATTTCCGAAATTTCAATCAGGATACATCAGGAAGGGCTCAATAATTCTTGCGTAGTAATACGTTAATTTCCTTTAATAATTCATTCGCTACAGCAGGTTTGAAAAGCACTTTATCAGCACCTTTTTCATACGCTTTTTTTACAGCGGCAGGATTATCAGACACAGATAATATAAGGATTTTTATGTTTTGTGTTACCGGATCAATTTTTATTTCTTCACACACATCAAATCCGTCTATATAAGGCATCATAAGATCGAGTATTAAAATATCCGGCTTAAACCGTACTACCTTTATACCGGCTTCATAACCATCCCCGGCAACAGTTACATCAAAATTATAATGGCTATCGGATAGAAACGAGAACAATTGTTCCTGCACTTCGACATCATCGCTTGCAATTAAAACTTTCTTCCTGATTGACCCGAGTTTTTCAGGAATCGGAATATTAAATTTTTCCATAAATCGAAAAAGGTCTTCTTTCATAATTCGATTATGACCGCCCGGCGTTTTATACGATTTAAGTTCGCCGTCTCTTATCCATCTTGAAATAGATATCATGTTTGTATTGCAATATTTAGCAGCTTCAAATGTAGTTAATGCATTTTTCATAATATTATCTACTATGTTCGAATTATTATTTATATTTTTGCAGGTATTAATATAACCCGCTTACTATTTTACATATAATTTAAGATTGATTCCATAGTAATTTTTTTAATCTATTTACCTATACTATATGAGTATAGTTGCAATATAAAAAAAGTTTTATAAATAAACCATAAAAAAAAATTAATATACTATCCCATGCAAAAACAATCTCCATATTTCTTCCGCAAAGCTGTGAATTCCCAAATTCCCGGAATGAAAAAACGTTTTGGTTCACATCAGAAACCGCATTCCCGTTGCGTCAAAACTTCAGTGCTTGACGCAACCGATAATTCCCTCTCTCCCGCTTAGTGAAGTTTTTAGAAGTTTTTTGGGGTCAGGTCTTGCATTATTATAAATAATATGTTATATTATATTTATGGCGAGACCAATGCGAATAGAATTTCGGGGGGCAGTTTATCATGTAACGTCGAGAGGGAATGCACGTCAGGCGATATTCCTTGATGACATAGACCATATTGCTTTCCTTGAAGTCTTATGTCGAGTAGTAGAAAAATTTAATTTTATAGTGCATGCATACTGTATGATGAGCAATCATTACCATCTCCTTCTTGAAACACCCGACGGGAACTTATCGAGAGGAATGAGACATTTAAATGGAGTATACACGCAGATATTCAATATAAGGCATAACAGAGTAGGTCATGTTTTACAAGGAAGATATAAAGCAATTCTTGTGGATAAGGACAGCTATTTACTTGAACTTGCCCGGTATATTGTGTTAAATCCTGTAAGAGCCGGAATAGTGAAAAACCCCGGTAACTGGAAATGGAGCAGTTATAGAGCCACCGCGGACTATGAAAAAGCTATCCCTTGTTTAACGACGGATTGGATACATTCCCAATTTGTCGGAAAGAGGGCAAAAGCCTCAAACCGGTATATAGAATTTGTTCGTGCAGGAGCAGAAAAAGAATCGCCGCTGAGAGCAGTAAAAGGGCAATTTATTCTTGGCACGGAGAGCTTTATAGCCGAGATAAAACTCTTGATGAAAGGAAAAGAAAAGATAAAGGAAATACCGAGGGTACAACGCTATATATCCAGACCATCACTGAATAAGATTCTTGCACATAAGGACAAGAAATCAAAAGGCAAGGCGATGTACAAAGCACACGTTAAGTATGGCTATACTCTCAAAGAAATAGCAGAATATTACGGCGTACATTATACTACAGTGAGCAGAGCGGTTCAAAAAATTTAAGAGAAATCCCGAAGCCTCGGGATAATAATGCAAGACCTGACCCCCATTTTTGCGTGACCCCCATTTTTTGTTTTGCTGGTTCAAGTTTGAAACTTGTCCCGCAAAGCGGGATCGAAGCAGGTTACAAACCTGCTCCGGCGTAATATTATGTCCCTCAAATGTTATTTTTTCCGTGGTTTTGGGAAAAAAACTTGATTTCCCTATTGCAATTTAAAATTTTAATATGTAGAGTAAGGACATTGAATACAATTATTGAATTTATTCAAAGTTATATGTTTCACAATCGTTCCGCAGCAAAAAGATGATTCAAATGATCGTTCACTGATAAAAATGGTCTTCATATTCTTTTGCTGATGCTCTGCTGCTGATTCCCGACCCGATACTGCGGATTTTTTCTCTGTTCTGTAACGAAATTTAATTTTTTAGCATAGAATTTAGTAAAAATCCAAATAAAAATGCAGAATCCCGCTCAGCGGGACATCATAACAGGGAAGGGCATACTTGTCATTCTGAACTTGGTTCAGAATCTTTTTTGAGATGCTGATCCTACTAAGTAACTCAGTGATCCCGAGAACTAGGGGGATTGGGGATGATTACTGGATTATTTAGCTTCACGTTGCGTCAGGACTTCAGTCCTTGACGCGTCTGAAAATAAAGCATTACCGGTCAGAGACCGGTAACGAGAAGGGGAAAATCCCCCTTAGTCCCCCTTTGAAAAAGGGGGAGACTTAGTTCCATGAGTACTCGGGGCAGAAAATGTCCCGCTAAGCGGGATGCAAGACCTGACCCCATTTTTTTGTTACGAAGCATAAAATAATAGGGAAATGACGATTTTATTCGTATATTAAAGTTAAACCAATTCCCATTTTTGAAATAAATAAACAACCTGGAGGTAAATATGAAGTACATTATTCAATTATATTTATTGTTTTTTGTGTTCAATATCTCCTACAGCCAGGAATTCGAGACATATACTATAAAGATTGAAGACGGTAAAAAGATCATAGAGAATAAAGAGCCTCTCTATAAATATCAAAAAGTTGGTCTATTTTATTACAGGCAGATCGGAGAAGTGGAAGGAACCAATGAGAATTACCAGTTCTTTTACCCATACTGCTTAGCGCGCGATAGTAAAGATAATCTATACGTCGGTGAGACAGGAAGTATAAGAATTCAGAAATTTGATAAGGATCTTAATTATATCAGGACTATAGGCAGAAGAGGTCAAGGACCTGGAGAATTCGAAAAATGCGGTGAATTTTTAATACAGCGTGATACGCTGTATGTCGTATCAAAGAAATACGGCGAATTCGAATTATGCCTAATATAGCCCGGGAATTTTATGTAACAAAAAATGGAAAAATCATCTCCAGTTATAATACCGACAAACGATATATTTTGAGAACGCAGAATAAAGTTCTTGAAAGCAAATATCTGTCTATATATGACCGTAATGGTGCTTTACTAAAAGAATTTGGAGATTTAATGAATTTTGGAAACAACGAAGCAAATTATTCGCTCAATGTCTGGGACTTTGTTTGGGATGAAAACGAATTTTTATATCTATGGTTTAGGTATCATAATCGAATTGAAAAGTTTTCTCCCGATGGAGAATTTATATACCGCGCCACCTGGCCTGTTGATTATGACATTCCTATTCCACCAAATTATACGGATCAATACTTAATACGTCGTGTAGGTATTGACCACAAAAATAGAGTATGGATTTGTATGGTTAATAAAGTGCTTCATGTCCGCGATGTAAAAGCTGAAGATATGTCTTTCGCCGTTTTTAATAAAGACGGAGTGTTACTCTGTTATGTCCCCATGCCGCGTAAAGACCGCGTCCAGATTATCGGAGACAGCGTGTTTTTTATAAATCGGGGTGATACTCGGGAAGATACGCATTGTATTTACGAATATAAGATTATTGATTAATAAAATAATGTATTGGAATAGAATATATAAATTGTTAATTCATAATATTATTCACTTTATGTTATAATTTATATTCTGTTACATTCATCTTATTCGAAAAGACAGTTCTTATGAAAAAGATCATTGCGATATTATTTTATTTGATATTATTTCTGCTTATTAATTGTTCCGGTAATAATGAATCGGATACTGTAAATATTGAATGGCCCCTGCTTGAAAAAGGAAAGTTGTTACTTACCTGCGGTCCTACTGTAAATATTTGTAAAAAATTCATTGAATGCGCAGGCGGGGAGGAATCTTTTATAATTCTAATCCCCTCAGCAAAAGTAGAGAACGTTGTCGCTCAAATATGGGATGATTCCGTCTTATTTGCACAAGCCGGCGCGAATAATATTAAAATTTTCCACACCTGGGATAGAAATGAAGCCGATTCTCCTGAATTTGTAAAACCTCTTGAAAACGCCTATGGTGTATGGTTTTCTGGAGGATATACATGGAGGTTGGCAGATGCTTATGTAAATACGTTAACACATAAAAAACTTGAGGAAATTCTTTTGAAAGGAGGAGTTATAGGAGGTTCGTCGGCAGGCGCTTCAATTTTGGGCTCGTATTTAATGCGTGGTGGTGAAAACATTAAAGGAATTATGACCGGTTATCAGGAAGGATTTGGATTTTTATGTAACACTGTGATCGATACACACATTGACAGCAGGAATAGATATAAAGATATAGAGAATGTACTTAAAAATAAGCCTGAACTAATCGGTTTAGGTCTTGAAGATGAATCAATTACTGTTATAAGCGGAGATTACATAGAAATAATCGGTTCAAAAAATATAATTCTATACAAAAGCCATAAAAATTTTATTACATTACATCCCGGAGATAAGTATGATATTAAGAATGATAAATTATTAGAAAGCATTGATAACAATAGAGATAAATAATAATTTTTATATGCTATAGTATAAAATAAAAAACTACTGCAGTACTCACATCGACTGCGTCCAGAATACTGTTTGTCCATTCACTAAGGCATTATAAACTTTATTTAAAGAAAGATAATATTGATTTAAATTTCAATATCAATACTTAATCAAACATTACTTCTTACCTTTA
Source organism: bacterium SM23_31 (assembly GCA_001304035.1). Classification (GTDB taxonomy): domain Bacteria; phylum SM23-31; class SM23-31; order SM23-31; family SM23-31; genus SM23-31. Next base: position 5,258 of record LJUD01000296.1, read on the forward strand.
TCAGTCTTACCCAATTATTTATCGATTATCCTATCATTACTGAATCTACAACGGATACAATGCAGAATTTCTAAGATGGCAGGATTTGTGGATAGAATACAGCCGCCGGGGATGCGGGATTACGCATAACGCAGTGTGATGCCTGCTTTTTCGAGTAATACTTTGAATAATTGGTATATCACATAACACTCAACGGCAAACGGCGGAAAGCCCAGGTACCCGGCAACCGGCATCTCAAAAAATTTGTATTCCGGAAAATATGGAACGGTATAAATCCATTTTACCGCTGCCCAATAATTCCAGAACTCCCACAATAAACCGCAAATAAGACCCGTCAGGAGCAGGCGGTACATTCTACCGGGTTTGC
>LJUD01000041.1 GCA_001304035.1 bacterium SM23_31
CTTCATCAAATGCTTGTTGCTCATCGATTTCTATGAATTTTACATCGATTTCGGCAACGACGTCAATCTGCTGGTCAAGCGGAAGACCTATTGTCCGTTTAAAATCATCTTTCAGCCGCTTATAACTCAATTCCTGGGTAACTAAGGAGTTTTCTGCATTCATAAGAGTACTTTCCCACTGTAATTTATCCACTTCAGCCAATATCCCGGCTTTATACTTATTATCAGCCATTTCGTAGTTCTTTTTCGTATTATCAAAATCAGCCTGTGCGATCTCGAGACGGCGTTTGGCTCTATAGAGATTGTAAAAGTCTCTCATAACATTGAGCCAAATACTGTTTTCGGTTTGTTCATACTCTCTCTGCGCTATTGTAAAATCGCGGTTATTTTGATCCCAATCAAATTTTTGTTCATTCGGCTGAAACAACGGCTGACTGTAACTTATGTTAAATGAGTCAGTCCAGTTGTGATTTTGTCTTTTGCTGCCGTCCTTTTCTAAAGTGTACTGGTTGTTAGCACTATAATTCGTTCTAAACGAAATTGTTCCGTCAGTCCATCTTACCGGCTGAGTTATGTTCAGCGACGCACTCGTAGAAAAACTCTGGTTATTGGTGTATACATCGCCTGTCGGAGTAGCAATAGGTGTAATTCTTTTACTATATGACGGAAGACTCCAGGTTAACGTTGTTCGGGTTCTTTGATTCGCTTTTGCAAACTCAAGTCCTAGTTTGGATTGTTCAAACGAATTTTGCTGTCTTATAATATCGTTACTCTGTGTAAGGGCGATCCTCATGGAGGTTTCCAGGTCGAGTACCATTACCTCCTGCGAAAATGCGTCGTTTACCATGCCGGTGAATAAAACCAGAACGAGGCATAATCCGGCAGTATTACGGATACGGTTAATAATGTTTTTGTTCTCCATTGTTCTTTCTCCTTTGTTAAGGTTACTGTGTTTGTTGTTTTTTTAATAAAAAAGTGTAAACATTTAATGCGAGGTTATTAAACCATAAGTTGTGTATTTTTATAGTCATTAAAAATACAAATAAAAATGAATTTTGTTCAAATTGATTTACTATTACTTTCATAGATTCTTCTCTTTGGTTGATACCACAAACAGGGAAACTTAACCGCACCCTAAAGGGTGCGGTTAATAGTTGCTTCTCCACTACTGATTGTTTAACCGCGTCCATAGTGCTGCGTTTAATAGTTGCTGCCTCAGTACTACTTTAACCGCATCCCAAGTGTTGCCGATAATAGTCGCTGCTCCACTACTACCATAACCGCATCCCAAGTGTTGCCGATAATAGTCGCTGCTCCAGTACTACCTTAACCGCATCCTTAAGGGTGCGGTTAATAATAATAATAATAATAGCCGTTACCCTGCTGCGCTCCAGCCAAACGGGCATCGATTTTTTCCCTGCGTGTTCAAGTTTACCGCACTGTGGTCTCATCGGGATAACTTGAACCGGATGTGTGACTAACCACATCCATAGTGCTGCCGGTAGTGGTTACTGCTCCATTATTACCTTAACCGCATCCTTAAGGGTGCGGTTAATAATAATAATAATAATAATAATAACCGTTACCCTGCTGCGCTCCAGCCAAACGAGAATCGATTTTTTCCCTGCGTGTTCAAGTTTACCGCACTGTGGTCTCATCGGGATAACTTGAACCGGATGTGTGATTTACGTCATCCTTCAGAGTGTTGATAATAATCGCTTCTCCACTACTGCTTGTTTAACCGCGTCCTTAGTGCTGCCGATAGTGGTTGCTGCTCCACTACTACCTTTACCGCATCCCAAGTGCTGCCGATAGTGGTCGCTGCCCCACTACTACCCTAACCGCATCCATAGTGGTGCCGATAGTGGTTACTGCTCCATTATTACCTTAACCGCATCCTTAAGGGTGCGGTTTTGGAGCAGGTTATCCCAAATTGATCACTATGTCCCAAATCCGCTCCTGCAAAGCAAAATGAATATGTAATTTCTTATTATCCTGACGTTTTCATAAGATTTAGAAATATCCCGCTTAGCAGGATTGTTATTTCGACCGGAGTCCCGATCCCGCTTAGCGGGATTGCTATTTTACAGTAGGTCTAATATATATTCGGCTGTTGGACTAAAAGTTTTTAACGGATTAGTTATTTACTTACATGTAAGACGATTGACACGCAGCAAAGGTTTCAATACTTGTCAGGCGGGCTGCCGGGTTCAACCGGCACAAAGCGCACGGCATCGGCAATCACTCTGCCGTCTGCATCGTCCGAAAGTTGCACGGCAGCGGCAGCACCTTGTTCAAAGTAGTACTGACCGAGGCTGTTCCAGCCGGGATCCGCAATGCGCCATTCGAGGAAAAACTCGCCGGTTCTCTTGTCGTGGTTAACGGCATTATTGGTTCCGGCATTAACGAAGGTTCCTTCTGGTATTGTATATTTGAATTTAGTAGCGATGGTTCGCTCCAACCATTTATATCCGCTGTCTTTCATCTCAAAAATATAAACCTGAACGTCATATACACCCGATACAGGAATGTCGGTCTCCCATTGCGCCGGCATTAATCCTGTGCCTTTATTCTTAAGGCGATAGGTAAATTTATATTTTCCGAACGCATTCTCCATTACTCTCACCGACCAGGCATTTTGATTCCTAACCGGTCTAAAATACCGCTGTTCATCAAGCTGGATAACTTTAAATCCCGGATCGAGGTCATCGATGATTATTTCCCCCGTTTCCTCGGTAAGAACGTTTACAACTTTAATTCCGTCCCACGCCTGCCGTTTATCAAAATCGTCCGGAATGCGAACTTTTTTCCGCAGTGCGTTCTGGTTCTGGGAGAACACGGGATCGACAATAATTTCCACAGGAACATCATCCGAGAGAAAGTTGAATTGAAGTTCTTGATTATCCTGAATCTCACTCCTTTTTACAAGTTGTCCCCCTTCTGTCGTGAGCGCCACTTTAAGAAATCCCGGGTCTTTTTCACCATTCTTTATCTTTAGTTCAACCTGATACCGGACTCCCTGTTTTCCTCCTTCAAGTTTATAGGCATCGAGCGCCGTTATTACGTATCCCGGAAAGGCTGTGCTGTATAACCAACTGTTAAAAAACCAATTCAATGATTCGCCGTGAACCTCTTCACAAATTTTCTGGAAATCTTTTACTGAAGCATTTTTATATGCATATTCGTTTAAAAACCGCTGAAGAACCATTTTATATTTTTCAGGCGTTATAATTTCCTGTAATATATAATTAAGTTTTAGTCCTTTGAACTTCATAACGGCGTGAAAGTTAACGCTTTCAGGGTCGGGTCTCATTTCACCGAGCGAATTCGTTCTGACATACCGGTACATTGTGTCAATATGGACGCCGAACGTCTGTTGAAATTGCCATGCATTCCAATCGAATCCCCCGCCGAAATCTACAAACATTGTTGGTCGGGTTTCATTGGTAACAAAAAAATTCAATTCGTTTGTAACTAACTGCTGCAGGAATTTGTCGAAATAATACTCAAATAATGGGTATAGTTCGCCTGTGAAATTTACTCGTTGAGACCAAAAGCTTGACATTGGTGTCGGAATTTGCCTGCTGCCGAAAGCCCACATTTGATCACTAAAAATCCAGTTCAGAACCATATTGATAAATAATGACTTTTTAATATCTGCATCCGTTATTTTCTCTCCACTTCTTTCTGTCCTGTCTATTCGTCTTTTAAAGTCCCGTTCATAGGATGTAGCAACCGAATACTCCGGCAAAAGAATCATTCCGGCTTGCGCAATTGCTTCGGAATACAGCCCTTCATCCTGGTACCATTGTATCGATAACGGCACTTCAACATACGTCAATGACGGAAACGGGTAGTCGAGACCGGTAATTTCATTAATTCCTCTCAAAGCATCCGCTATGACCGAACGGATGTCTTCTTTGATTTCACTGAAAAACTCCACAATTTGCGCATGTTTTTCACTTACGTACAATTGAAAATCTATACCGGAAACGTTCATTGAATATGTTTTATACGCACCCGCCACAAAAGCGATGCCTTTGACCGGCGTCGATGTATTAAATTGGAACCGGTTTCTTCCCGATACAGTTGTTGAATCGACCGATTCGAGCAGTCCCGGTGCGAGAGCCGTGAGGTCTTTCGGAACATCAAACGACCACTCTCCGGTAAAAAAATTAACCGGCGCTTTATCGGGATAAATATAAGTGTACGGATTATACAATTGTGGATACCAGAAGCTTTCCGGCAGTAGGTACGAGTATTCCCTGTTTAGCAGAACCGGTTCGTTTTCAAAGGTTGATGTCGGCAGCAATGCATTTTCGTTCTTATTATTCAGTATACCCGGGTCTTTTTCTTTTCGTCTCAAATAGACGACCCTTGTGTCGATATCTCCCCGGTATTCAAGAATAATTTTTATGCTCTCCCCATTTTGTAACGGCTGGGAAAGATTTACAATAAGTTCCAGAGTATTTTGTTTATAAGAAAGTTCTCTGCCGTGTTCATCTTTTATCCGTACTATTTTAAGACCGGGATTCAAGACCAGGGGAATGTTTCGGTTCGAAGTAAAGTTATTTGCCTGTATCGTCATCTCTGCTGTCGCCTGAACAGGCAGGTTATTTTTAAAAAGCTCATATTGCAGCGAATAATGGGAAACACTATATACATTCTCATCATCAGTGGTGTATGCTGTCTTAAGCGAAGTGTTTCGGATTTCCTTTCGATTTTCTTCATAGTGTGTAAAAAAGCCGCTGTGATATAATAATATCAAGATTTAACACACCTGTTAAATCCGAAGGAAATAGAGGGAGAAAAAATCCAACATAATCAGCGAAAAGCCACAACTGATTCATTGAAAATGCCTTGTTATAAGAAAGAAGAATCATTCCGATGGTGTATGACAAAACAAAAATGAATACAACGAATGAATTTCTTAAAAGCGAAGAGACGAATATGATAAAAGCAGCCGCAAACAACAAACCCGGCAAGTTTAATATAAGAAAAAATTTAAAATAATAGGTAAGCGACCATGTGTCATTGACAATCCGGTTTGCAATAGAAAGAAACAGCACTACGGTAAGCGTGAGGAGTACTAACGGAATAATAATTCCTAAGTATTTACCAAAAATATATTCAAGATTGGTCATTGACCTCGAATTCATCACTTCGTCGACCTGAGCCCTGGTGTCTTTTTCCCTGAAATCTCCGGTTAAAAAAATGATAATTACAATCTGAAAAATGTTAAAATAGCTGAACATAACATACGGACCCGCTCCCTCAAGTCCCTGCCAGCCGACATTTGTTCCGACACGGTCGGCAATAATAAATAAAACATTGAAAAGGATTGGTAAAAATACCCCTATTGCCACGATAATCCAGAACTTCCACGTCCTGACAAGCATTAATGATTCATATTTTACTATCGAAAAGAGATTGAGCATTTTATACCCTGAATTTATTATCTATTCTCTCGCAAAGAGTCCTCAGTTTTTAATTGTCAATTTTCAAATGTCAGCCAACAGCTTTATTTTTCCATTGCGTCTTGGCGGCTTTGCCGCGTAGTAACCACTCCGTGGCAAAATATAAACAGTTATGATCACATTTACTTTTAATTTAATTAGCCTGAGTGTTATATAGTTCCTCGTATTCATGCAATTTTGTTCCGGTTTGAATCTCCATGAAATAAATATACGCATCTTCCATATTTGGTTCGACTTTCTCAGCAGAAAATCCATTAACTTCTTCGGCAACAACCCTAACCTCGACATGCTCAGGCTGCATAACCATTGAAATTATACTGACGTTTTCTTTTATGTGTTTCAATTCATTATGGGCTATTTTGAGTATCCAGGTCTTGCCGCGGGCGTTATTTAAAAGTTTAGCCGGTGTATCACAGTAGACAATTTTACCCTGATGTATAATTGCAAGGTTATTGCATGTGCTTGAAATATCGTTTACAATATGTGTGGATAGGATAATAGCCATCTGACCGCTGATTTCCGAAAGAAGATTCCGAAATCTTATACGTTCTTCAGGATCAAGACCCGTAGTAGGTTCATCAACGATCAACAGGCGGGGAGAACCGACGAGTGCCTGGGCGATGCCAAGCCGCCTAACCATGCCTCCTGAAAACGTCTTTACTTTTCTGTTTTTCAAATCATCGAGATTAGTCAGGCTCATAATGCGGTCTACTTCCGCTTTTCGGGCTTTTCTGTCTTTTAGGCCGTTCAATCTGGCAATGTAATCGAGAAATTCCTGGGCGTATAGTTGGGGATATACGCCGAATTCCTGCGGCAAATACCCGAGCAGACGGCGAATTTTTTTCCGCTTTTTAAATAAATCGTAGCCGTAAATCGAGACTTTGCCGGATGTAGGTTTTAGCAGCGTTGCGAGTATCTTCATCATAGTCGTTTTACCTGCTCCGTTAGGACCAAGAAGCCCGAACATACCGGTGCCGATTTTGAGATTTACGTCATCGAGTGCGGTAAATTTCGACCTGCCCCGGCTGTATAACTTATATAGATTCTGTATATCGATGTAATTGTCCATAATGCACCGTAATATCGAGTATTTCACTTATAGCGAAGCTATGGCTATGCTTATTAGACGGATTTTTTCATAAAAGTTTTGCATTTTTTTATTAGACCGGGCTATTTCCATGCTTTTTATCGCATGGTACGGCAACCTTAGCATACAATTGACTATTTCTCAAAACGAAAAAAATTAAGAAAAAATCAGGGGAGCGTTTCTACCTTTATAACGGTACCATTCCTGCCGCAAATTAATCCGAAATCGGTATTAAAAAAATAGACTGATAAAAAGTCATCTACAACACCTGTTTCCAATCGCTCCCAGGACTTGCCGCCGTTCAGCGTATACAAAAACAAACCGTCTTTCCCGACTGCCCAGCCGCTGTGTGTATCAATAAAAAATATATCATTTATTTTGTATTCCTCGGTGCCTCTTGATACTTTCCATGTTTTCCCGCCGTTTGAGGTTGTATATACACCGTTTTCACTTCCGGCTGCCCAGCCCGACTCACGATTAATAAAAAAGAGCCGTTCTAACGGTAAATTCGATTCGGATTGTTCCGGCAACCAGGATTTACCGCCGTCTCCCGTTTGGAGCAAGCCGTCGGATGTGCAGCAAATACCGGCAGCATTATCTAAGAAAACCAGGCTGGATATATGAGAAACAGGTGTATTGCATTTGTTCCACTGCTTGCCGCTGTCCGTTGTACTGTATAAAAGCCCTGCCGCTTTTTGATTTTTCATACCACCGGCAATGAAACCGTTATTTTCGTTAAGGAACCATACGGCTGAGAAAGAACTTTCGGTATCTCCGACGGTAATAGAACTCCATGTTTTTCCACAATCGGTTGTGGATAAAAGTATGCCGTTTTCTCCGGTTACCCAACCGGTATTCTGATTGATAAAATACATATAATTCAATGCAATCCCATCCGGTTGACGGAGTCGTGACCACGATTCACCGGAATCCTCCGATTTGTATATAGACCCTTCTGCTCCGGTTAACCAGATATTTTCCGGATCATTGATTGTTATCTTAGTAAAATCCTCAGTCGAAAGCAGGTCAACTTTCCAGAAAAGATACTGCGGCACGCCCTTTAATAAATAGGAATATACACCATAAAGAAGTGCCGCAAAAATTATTGCCGCAATTATATATATAGACCGGAATTTCAAGGTAACACCCCTTTAATTAAATTAACACTTTAGCATTTCTTGCAAAGTCTTTAAATATGTAAAAAATTTTCTATAACATACACGGGCTTTTTTATTTAACGCATACTATTTCCAGAGGTTCCTCATGTTCATCTACTTTTACACTTTAAGCTGTTAAATATAAATTACCGTTCAATATTTAAAATGCCTTAAAAAGTACGAAAAAAAATTAATATAAAAAAATATAAAATATTTCTTGACAAAAATAATGTACATGTGTATATTAGTAATGTGAATATATGCTCATTTATGTTCATCATATTTCTGAAAAACTATAAAAACAATCTTGGAACACTGAAAGAGTTTTATATGTTATATACAAAAAATTAACATATTATCCACACATATTATCCACATATTGTGGATAATTATATTGTAACAACAACATATTGAATTTTTTACTTGACAAATAGATTTTGAGAAAGTATATTAAAACCCGTTGTCCTGAATTAAAAATAAAGAGTAATGCTTGGTAAACGGTAATCAGAAATAAAATGGAGTATGTTAATGGCTGACATTATCGACATATATTTAGATAAATCACCCGTAGAAAAAGAACGCAAAATTAACTCTAAAAAGAATAAGCAATCTATATCTAACGACATTCCTAGTCCTGTCAGGGAAATATTAGAACTTGAAAAAGACAAGGCAAATAGTAAAATCCCGGGTAACAGTAAAAATGAGAATGAGGTTGGGGATGCTAAACCTGTGAAAATCGAGCTTTTAGAAAATGCGGTAAGAGTTTTAAAAAAACGGTACTTGTTAAAAGACGGTAAAGGTAATATCATTGAAACTCCTGAGGAAATGTTTCGTAGAGTGGCAAAATGTGCAGCGGCAGTTGAGAAAAAATACGATGAAAATTATGATGTTGTAAAGCTTGAGGATACATTTTACGGTATGCTTGCCCGGCTGGAGTTCCTGCCGAATTCTCCGACACTGATGAATGCCGGGAAAAAAAACGGACAATTGTCAGCTTGTTTTGTTCTGCCGGTCGAGGACTCGATGGAAGGAATATTTGATTCCATTAAACATGCGGCGTTAATACATAAGACAGGGGGTGGAACCGGGTTCGCTTTTTCGCGGCTAAGACCCAAAAATGATGCAGTTCTTTCAACACACGGTGTTGCAAGTGGACCGGTTTCGTTCATGACCGTATTCGACGCTGCAACGGAAGCCGTAAAACAGGGTGGTACCCGCAGAGGGGCGAACATGGGTATTCTGCGGGTCGACCACCCTGATATCCTCGGTTTTATCACCTGCAAATTTGACAACAACCGTATCAATAATTTCAATATCTCGGTTGCTATAACGGAAAAATTTATGAAAAAGGTGAAGTCGGGTGAAGATTACGACCTTATTAATCCCCGCAGTAGTAAATCTATTGGTCAGCTTAATGCACGCAAGGTGTTCGACCTCATTGTTAATATGGCATGGAAAAACGGCGACCCCGGGATTATTTTCCTCGACAGAATTAACAAAGATAATCCCACACCTGAAATTGATGAAATGGAGAGTACCAATCCTTGCGGGGAACAGCCCCTGCTTCCCTATGAAGCTTGTAATCTCGGGTCTTTAAATCTACATAAAATGATAAAAAAGGAAAATGGAAAAGTTACCATTGATTACGATAAACTGAGGTCTACGGTCCACAGGTGTGTTCATTTTCTTGACAACATTATTGATGCCAACCATTACCCCCTGCCGGAGATCGACAGCATGGTTAAATTCAATAGAAAAATCGGCCTCGGCGTTATGGGATATACCGACATGCTTGTTGAATTAGGAATTCCTTATAATTCTGATGAAGCTCTTAAATTGGGGGAAGAAGTTATGTGCTTCATCAATAAGGAAGCAAAGATAAAATCGATGGAAATTGCAAAGACGAAGGGTGCATTTCCAAACTTTAAAAACTCAATTTACGGAAAGGCAGGGCTGCCGGAAATACGTAATGCTACCGTTACAACCATAGCTCCGACCGGTACGATCAGCATAATTGCAAACGCTTCCAGCGGTATCGAACCGATTTTCGCAATTTCATACTATCGGAATGTGATGGATAACGATATACTGGTAGAAGTCAATCCCCTGTTCGAAAAAGTAGCCAGGGAACGTGGATTCTATTCCGAAGAATTAATGGAAAAAATCGCTAAACAAGGTACTGTTCAAAACATTACGGAAATCCCCGAAGATGTTCGCCGATTGTTCGTAACTTCGCATGATATTTTACCGGAAGATCATATAAAAACTCAGGCGGCATTTCAAAAACACTGTGATAATGCTGTTTCAAAAACAGTAAATTTCGCACACGATGCCACAGCCCAAGATATCGAAAAAGTCTTCTTTTTAGCATACGAATTAGGGTGCAAAGGTGTTACTGTTTTTCGTGACCGGTGCAGAGATGCCCAGGTCCTTAATATAGCACATAAGCAGAAAGAAGATACAACCCGTACCGAAGGAAAAATAAAAATTATCCCCGACAGCACTATAGAGATTACTCCGAGAGAACGGGGCAAAATTACCTATGGCGCTACGGAAAAAACGATTACAAGTGACGGTACGTTATACGTTACTATTAATCAGGACAAGCACGGGTTGTGCGAGGTGTTTACAAACATCGGTAAACACGGCAGCGACGTTGCCGCATGGTCTGAAGCTGTAGGACGATTGATTTCACTCTGTCTGCGTTCCGGAGTATCGCTTAAATCGATCATTAAACAAATGCGAGGTATCACAAGCAGACCTATCTGGCAAAACGGGGAGCAAATCCTTTCTGTTCCCGATGCAATCGGCAGAGCGCTTTCACGCTATCTTACCGATGACGAGGATCAGATTCAGATTAAAGTCCCGGGTAATGTGACAACGCCCAGATTCTCGGACAATGGACGCATAGTAGCATTCTCTGCCTGTCCCGACTGCGGAAGCCCGCTTGAATATGAAAGTGGATGTGTTGTTTGCCGCAGCTGCGGTTTTTCAAAATGCGGATAGCCCTCCTGTTTAAATAAATAACCCTCTCCGATCCCGAAGATTCGGGAACCGGGAGGGGTTTTTTATTGTATTTTACTTTATTTTTTATTTCACTCAAAGTCCCGTCAAGACCACCGCGAAGTGCCATTTGAGGGACAGGCAGTTATACCGTAAGTGAATTTTAGGGATCTTGTAAGAAAAAATGATATATAGATATGCGAATTGCAAAAAACCGAAAGGCTTATTTTGAAAAAGATGTGTCTATTTTTGCACGAGTTGTATCTGTGTATAAGAGGGAATCATCCAACAATACTCTTGGCGCCAGTTTAGAGGGAAAAACTTTTGTTAGTACAACCCAGGCTCCCGGATACAATTTTATCAACTTCTGTGTCTTGAATAATTCCGCATCTTCCCGCTTTATAAAATCTCCTACCCTGATTTTATGAAAAGGCGGGTCAAATATTCTATATACTTGTTCTCCAATTATAGCTATAATTGCATTAAAGTGGGCTTCTTCCGCTTCCTGGCGGTTTGTAGTTAAAAAAATCTGTATCCGGTATCCGGGAATCGATGTAGTACTGTCAATTGTACTATCCGCAGTCTGCTCAAACATGCTCAAATTGATTTCTCCTGCCTGGACTTTTTTATAGTCCTTAAATGAAGGCTGAGAGATTATGAAAGTATCCGATAATCCTCCCGGATCAAAAAGTTCTTGTTCTGCCAATTCTTCAGGTTTAAGACTCTTCGGGTCCTTTGCCTTCCTTGCCGAACTTGAACACGTGCAGAATAACAGAAGTAATGAAAATATAATAATTATATACCGCATAGAGATAACCGAAAGCTGAAGACCGGGTAAAATGTAACAATTTCACTTTAAAAGTGCAAATAATAATTTTTATATCGGATTAATTATTTAAATGCATGAAAAGATTTAGTATGCGATTTTTTGGATTATGTTATAAACTGCGCAATTGATTTCGGATTTTCAAGCCGCAGTGCAATTTTCTGTATTTATTTTTATGAAATGAATGAATATGAAAACGAAGACGGAAATACCTTCGCCGGCAGAAATTTTTTTATTTAAGGGGGAATATATGAGACGGATTTACGGCAGACGAAGGCAAGTCATCAAATCAACTATATGTTTTATTTTGTAGCCGTTATTGTTTCCTGTCAACCATAGCATATACAGTCGGAATTACGACAAGAGTAAGGATGGTTGAGCTTATCAGGCCGGCGATAACAGTAATTGCCATGGGTGTCCGTATTTCCGCACCCTCGCCGAATCCGAGTGCCATCGGCAGCAGCCCGAGAACCGTCGTTGCAGTGGTCATCAGGATCGGGCGGAGGCGGACTCTTCCGGCAAGAATAATAGCCTCAGCTTTTTGCATACCGCGCCGGCGAAGTTGATTAATATAATCGACAAATACAATGGCATTATTTACGACAATTCCCGCAAGCATTATCATCCCGATAAAAACCACGACGCTGATAGATATATTTAGAATATAAAGCGTAGCAACTACTCCGATAATGGCAAGCGGGATGGTAAAGAGTATGACGAACGGGTGTATAAGAGACTCAAACTGTGATGCCATCACCACGTATACCAGAAATACCGCCAGAATAAGTGCAAAGCGGAGGCTGTTCATCGATGTCTGCATTTCCTTGTTCTGACCGGTAATTGCGAATGAGAAATCGTCCGGTTTTTGAACTTCCCGGAGTGCATTATCAATTCGCTTTGTTATCGAACCAAGGTCGATTCCGGTGATGTTTGCACTTACAAGCGCTGTGCGCTGCTGATTGATGCGCCGGATTTCGCTGGGACCTTCGTTTATAGAAATGGTTGCCACCGCTGAAAGCGGGATAGGTTTGGGATTGCCCGGGTTTATAACAAGACGGTATAAATCCTCCAGGCTTGCTTTATCTTCCTCCCGGACTCTGACAAGAATATCAATTTTGCGTTCCCGGTCTTTAAATTCGGTTGCTACTTCACCTTTAATCTTATTTCTTACCAAAGACGCAACCTGGTAAATATTCAGATTATTCTTTGCTAACTTTGTGCGGTCGTACGTGATCTGAACCTCTGGGCTGCCCCTGCGGATATTCGATTTTACATCGGTCAGCCCCTCAATTAACGATAAGCGGGCAACAACCTCGTCACTGAGCAGTTGCAGTTTTTCAAGGTTGTACCCCTGGATTTCCACTTCCACCGGGGTCTTGAAACTGAAAAGTGTAGGCCTGGAAAGCTTTGCCGTTACACCGGAATAATTGGGCAGCTGCCGGCGAATAGAAGACATTGCCATGTCCTCTCTCGCAATGAGATTCCCCCCTTCATCGAGAGAGGCTGTTATGCGGGCAGTATGTTCTCCCTCCTCGGACGATGATGTGGTACTTTTACGTTCAACGCCAATCACCGAACTTATCCTGCTGACTTCCGGTACACTTCGAGTCATGTTTTCAATAGCTGATACATTTTCGACTGTCTGTTCGAGAGGCGTTCCTACCGGGTATGTCAACTCGATGGTAAACTCCCCCTGGTGGAGTTCAGGAATCAATTCCATTCCAAGTCCGGGCAGTAAATACAAAATACACCCGGCAAACAACGCCGCCGCTGATATAATCACTTTGCCCTTGTGTCTTAGTGCGCCGCTGATGATTGAAGGATACGCACCGCTGATAAGCATGTATAAACGGTTGAATATTCCGAGCCCCGGTATAAAGATAAAAAGGGCAATGAAAACGATAATTAAAATCAGTGATGTCAGGTACGCTAATATTGTAATAAGTAATATAATTGATAACTTGCTTATCAATGAAAACGCTGCCTCCGAAATAAAACGGATCAACATGTAGATGAATGTAAACGGGAATGAAAGCCATGCAAGTACTTTTGTTAAAAATGTAGGTCTGCCCTTTGTCCAGACAATGTACTTTGAATATAAGATTTTTAAGGAATTATATGCGCTGAATTGCATTAAATTATTCCAGAAAAGATCGCCCCAGACGTTCGGAAGCGTATGCTGTCTGCCGGAAACCGGCTGCTGATCAATTTTCTCCAGATTCTTTTGAACAATAAACGGTCCGCCAATCAGGAAAAGCAATCCTTTACAGATAATTATTATGAATTCTACGGCTACAAGTACTAATGTAGCTATAGATTGGAAAATTTTTATGAAAAGTTCAAACACCGTGAAAATTAAATTCCCCGGCAGCGAACCGAAAAGGGATACAACATGCACAAACGACGCATCCTCACGGAGAGATTTATGTTTCTTCCTGACATTCTCAAGTGAACGGAAGCGTAAGAGTTCAGCAGTTTGAAGATGCCTGACTGCTGAGCCGGTTTCTTTTAGCGGTGACAGCTGTCGTGAAGCTAACATCGGTATAAAAAAGAGGGCGGCAAGCAGTGAGGCTAAAAGTGAAAATACTACCACGAGAGACATATCACCGAATATCTGTCCCGCAATTCCTTCAACGAAGACAATCGGGAAAAATACGGCAATAGTTGTTAGTGTAGATGCAATAACTGCGCTGCCGACTTCGCCTGTTCCGCGAATTGCAGCATCCGTGATAGTATCTCCCTCCTCACGGCATCGAAAAATAGATTCCAGTACCACTATGGAGTTGTCGACGAGCATTCCGATCCCGAGCGCCAGACCTCCGAGTGACATAATGTTCAGAGAAACATCGAAAATATACATCGGTGCAAACGTAGCTATTACCGAAACCGGTATGGCAAGTCCGATAATAAATGTACTGAGAATATTGCGGAGAAAAAAGTATAATACAATAATAGCAAGCACACCGCCCATAATTGCCGTATTGCGGACTTCATTAATCGAACTTTTAATAAATATTGACTGGTCGGTCAGGGCTTGGATTTGAACTCCTTCGGGAAGGGAATGAGCCAGAAAGTCGGTCATATTCTGTCTGGTTTCCAGGTCGACGTCGGGAACATTACCGGATTGCATTTGTTTGACAAATTGCTGCTGTACAGGGCTGCCGAAAATGCGTGATTTAACCAATCCCGCAACAGTAACAATATTGGCGTCCGCTTCTTTGTATATTTCTATATCTACACTTTCAACGGCATTGACCCGGGTTATTACTTCACGGTCTTTATTGGTTTTAAATATTCTGCCGATATCCTTGATCCGTATATCGGCGCCGCTTCGCGACCCGATTATTAACTCCCTGATTTCGTCAAGCGTACGGAATTCATTCAATGTTCGGACAAGATACTCGGTATTACCTTCCTTGAGGTTGCCCCCCGCAAGATTTATATTTTCCTGCGAAAGCCTCATGTTAATCTCATCTATGCCGATATTCAGCACCGTCAACTGGTCTTCGCTGATTTCTACGCGGATTTCTTCTTCGAGCCCGCCTTTGACCTTGACTGCCGCAACACCCGGCAGGGTCTCAAGTTCGCGCCGGATATCTTCTTCAGCAATGCGCCTGAGTGCAAACAGGTCTAAATCGCCGTATAATCCGAAGTGCATTATGGGATCAAGAGTGGGATCATACCTGAGTATCATTGGTCGTTTTACATCTTGAGGAAGGAAGACCTGGTCAAGTTTTTCACGAACGTCCTGAGTGGCAAGATTCATGTCCGTGTCCCACGTAAATTCGAGGATTACGTCGGAAAATCCCGTTTTTGATATTGAACTGATATTGACGAGATGATTGACTATGCCGAGAGCCTGTTCAATTGGGCGCGAGATGACAGTCTCAACCTCCTCAGGAGCCGTGCCGGGATATTCCGTGCGAACAGTAATCGATGGATAGGTTATTTCCGGCATTAGGTTTAATGAAAGACGGTAATACGATATTATACCAAAAACAAAAACCGCTACGACTATCATTAAAATCGCAACGGGGCGCGTTGTAGTAATACGAAATGTTTCCTTATGTCGCTGCTTCATGTATACACTGTTGTGGTTTGATGATTACGTGGTTGTCATTAGATAGTTTTCAGTTATCATCTATCAGCTTAATTATTAATAATCTTAACGTTTCATTATATTTATTGTAGGGGCAAGGTTGCCGTGCCCTTATTTTTACTGTCATCCATTCCTAATTGAAAAATACGATTTTATTATCAAATTATCAATTAAAAAGCAGGCTTATTCGCGGATTTTTTTAGCAAGTAACCGGTCTTTAAGCGGAGATTTTAAATAAAACTTTTATAATCTCAGGAAACAATTTTGACAATACTTCACAAAATCGGAACATTATTGGTGCCTGACAAGGTTGATATCAGTCTTGAACTCCCGTGTCGTGAGAATTGTCATATTAACCATAGTTCCATGAGAAATAGAAAAACCTCCTGACGAAGAAAGCACGTGAGTTTTAGCTGAGTCATCCTGCTTTCCTTAAAGACTGATATAATATGCACTCCGCACAAAATGCTAACAATATGAATAATTCATTAATATTATAGCAGAATGAAGAAAGCAGAAAGTTACATTGCAATAATTGTGCTCTTATTTCTTAACGGCGTTGAGAGGCTGCATTACTTTAACTCTCGTCCCGTCTTTCAATCCGCTCTGACCGACAATTATAATTTCGTCGCCCTCTGCCAAATCAGCGAGCGCTTCCACGTACTGTACATCAGAAACGCCCTCTTGCAGTAAAATCTTATGCGCAGTGGAATTTTTTACGACGTACACGAAAGGCAGGCCGCCGTCGTATACTATGGCGTTTTTGGGGACTACTATCACGTTTTCATGGACGGCAGTGATGATCCGAATTGATACAAACATACCGGGACTTAATGCGCCGTCTGGATCGGAAATGCCCACCGTAACTTTAAATGTACCGCTACTCGGATCGACAACGGGGCTTATCCGCTTTATTGTCCCCTGAAATTCACGGTTGCTTAAAAACTCAGCAATAACAATAGTTTTTTGCCCCGTTTTGACACTGCTTATTTCCTTTTCGGGGATGAATACCCTGACTATTTTTTCGGATGTGCCTACAATTTGGAACAGTTTTGTGGTATTCTGCACACGGTTGCCGGCATATACAAGCCGCTCTGCAACCACACCGCTGATAGGAGCCGTTATACGAGTATAACTCAGATCCTGCTGTGCCTGTTTCCAGTTTAGTTCCGCCTCCTGCATTGTGAATTTGGCAGTTTCATACTCCACTTCACTGATGATCTTTTTTTCAAATGATTCCTTGACACGGTTAAAATCGGCCTCACTTTTTCTGAAATTTACTTCCGCTTTCTGTTCAGCTAGTTTGTGTTCTGTATCGTCCAATTGCAGCAACAGGCTGTTTTTTGTAACGCGGTCGCCTTCTTCTACAAGGAGCTCTTTTATGATTCCGGCAACCTGAGGATATATATCCACCATAGTTTCGGTTTCAATGGTAGAGCTGAGTAATATATAAGAGCGCATGGTTTGCGCAGTGACAGGAATTGTCTCAACTAAAACTTCATTAACACCAAGAGAAGACTCAGACGAAGGATCACTACTCTCACCGCTTTCTTGCTTAACTGGATCCCCTTCTGAAACTCTTGCACTGCACTGCAATAATGATATGAATATTAAAAAAACCAGTCCGAAAATAATATTCCATCTCAATAATAACATCCGCATCTCCCATATAACTTAAACTGATCTTCTACAGTTGGAAAAAATATCTTTAGTAATAACAGATACTTACGAGGCGTAAAAATTCTCTTGGCACTACATTTTTTTCTTTTTTTATA
>LJUD01000042.1 GCA_001304035.1 bacterium SM23_31
TAATTGCCCAATCCTGACCGCGATTGGTTGAACGCCTTATCCTCAAGTACTGCGCTGAACCGAATACGATGAGGTCGTTCGAGGGATTAATTGCTGTATAACAGCCGTCACCGCCGAGCCCGCTATATTCCCATTGCGGTGTGCCTTTATAAAAATAAGTCCCGTTATCCTGCAGCCCGCCGATAGCAAAATCGGGATTTGTTGCCGACGAAGAAAATCCGTTATAAAACTGGGCGGTAACATAGCCGTCGTTTAACATCTGGAACGAAGCGCCCCCGTCTGTGGTTCGATACACACCGCCGTCATTGGCAAAATATACTGTGTTTGGATCTGTGGGATGATCGGCATAGGCATGGTGGTCGACATGCATACCGCTTTTTTCGGTAACCGTTACTCCGCCGTCATTGGAATAGTAAAAATCAACGCCCGCAATCAATAGTTTTGAATAATCAAGGGGATTAATCCTGACATAGTGTGAAAACCATCCCTGATAAGTGGCGTAATCGACGAAAGGACCCATAATAACCTGTGTCCATGCAGCTCCATGATTTTCACTGCGATAAATTCCGACCGTATGAAAATCGTCCGCAACATCTGCATATATTATATTCGGTGAAGATTTATAAATTGCGAGCAGTGTTTTTCCCGACCAGTCTGACGGCAGCCCGCCGCCCAGCTTCGTCCATGTTTCACCGCTATTTACCGACTTGTAAATCCCGGAACCGGGCGAACCGAGATTCCCGCAGGAGACATATACAATGTTCGTATCAACCGGATTTATAGCAATATCGACTGCCATGAACGTGGAATGTACTTTTGTCCATGTTTCTCCGGTATCTATTGATTTATACGTGCCTTCCGATGTTCCGGCAAAAATTACATCGGGATTTAGCGGATTTATTTCAATAGCCAAAATCCCTCGCTGCTGGTTATACGACCAATCTATGCTTTTTTCCCATGTGGCTCCGCGGTCGGTTGTTTTCAGAAGCCCGATACCGTAGCTCCCCCGGGTAGTACGGATATAAAGACCTCCAATCGAACTCTGGTAACCATACACTTCGCCTGTTCCGATATATATTACATCCGAATTTCTCGGGTCGATTCCGATAGCATTAACGCCGAGTACAGGAAATCCGGTATCGATATATTCCCAGGAGTACTGATCCTGCCCGGTGAAGGTCAAACGCCAGAGCCCTCCGCTTGCGGCACCGGCATAGATTACATCGGTATTCTGAGGGTCAACAGCAATCGCATTTGTCCTGCCCCCCCGGTTTCTCGGACCTATCGACTCCCACGTGTCTACCGCTTTTAATCCCTTTTCACTTTTATTCAGATGGTACTTTGAGTATTCAAAGGCTTTGTAATACCCTGCATCCGGCATTACTGCAGACGGATATGACCGCTGGTCGGACCAGAAATTAAGCGCATTCATTGCATCGCTTTTTACAGGTGCGGATTTTTCTTCAGGACCGTAAACAAAAATCGTGCTCAATCGTAATGCAAAAATACCGAATAAAACTGCAATCCCGCCCAACAGGATTATAAAAAATCTCCTTTGTCTCATATTATTAGAAATCCTTTAATTTGCCTGAACAAATCTTGAGTAAACAATTTTTGTTAAATCACAAAAGAAAATAGTGAAACAGACATTCTTAGCTTGCCCCTGTTTTTGGGGTCTGTTATATAATTATGTGGCACAGTTGTATATACTATATTATCCGGCTGAGCTGGAATTGAAATAAGTTTAATTATGCAAAGATCTATGCATCATTTATGACTATTTGGTTCTCTTAGACGCATTAAAAGCTGATATATTGAAAAAATTACTCAAAATAAATTCGACATTCGCGCGCAAATGAACTGCATTTACCCTGTATGGTCTTATAGTTAAGAGAACCACCTGCCCGCCGTCTATTCTGAATCGGCCTCCGGCAGCAGGTTTCTTCCAGACACCCAAACCCCGCTCGCCGAAGAATGACTGCGTTTCTTTAAAAATCAATGTACTCTCGTCATCCAATAAAGATGTATGAAAAACATCCACATAAGTATGATTTGAATTGACGGCGATATTTAATAGTCCCGGGTAAACAGCTATACAGTTATTAATTTCTGTTCTTACTTCGCCCCAGTTAACTCCGAGATAATCTTTAAACTCCCCTTCAATAAAGTCCTGTGCTTCCCGGGTCATAATTAGAAGATTTCCGCCAAATTCAATATAAGTAAATATTGGTGTCTCCCGCCAGGGCTCAAGGTCTCCTGCATAGTTGTTCCCGATCCATATCACTGCGGAATATCCGCCCAATACGCTCATTGGAACGGCGCCGTGCCCTAAGGGTGCTGGTAGTGTGCCCGGATAACCGCCGGAAGGCTCTTCAAAGACGTCCCAGAAATCAACGGTATAATTCCCCCAGAAAGCTTTAGCTATATATGCGTTCTTAATTTCATCGCCGTACGTATCCCAGTGCACACCGTTCACAAGAAGGGCATTCTTGCTGAATGTCAGGTCAACGTCATAAATGGTAATCCTCATCGTGGTGAGTGCGGGTTTTGGAGGCGATTGACTATCCAGGATGCGTATGTTGAATGTAAACTCCCCCGCTTCCGAAGCTGTGCCGCGGATGTAACCGTCGGATTCAACGGAAAGACCCTCAGGCATTGAACCCGATACTATTTCGTAACTAAAAGGAGGAGCGGGTCCGGCAGCTTTGATTTTATCCTCATATTGTAATCCGACAACGCATTCATCCAAAGCCGTACTCAATATGATCGGATTTGAATGGTTAATCCGCCCGGGCGTGCCTATGAGGAGAATAATATCACTGCTGTGGTTTGTATCGGTCGAGTTGATGTCCCGGCCAATGGTATATCCTAATAGCGGAATATCGATAATGGGACCGGACCATTTATCGGGCAAAATATTCTTCAGAGCGTAATTGCCCCACTCGATATAATCGGCGGAGGCAAAGTTGTCGTCGATAAGTTCAACAGCTCCCGCCGTGTAATCCGACCAGTTTATGTTCGTATATCCTTCGACACTTGTTTCCAGGAAACAAACCGAATCACCGGGAGTTCCGGATTTCTCGTTGAGCAGAATACAGGCTCCGGGCAGTAAATCTATCGACGGTAATTCAAAATGCAGCACTTGTTCAATATCACCGGTTTTTAAAATCCAACCATCGAGATTTACGGTTTCGGATCCGGTATTGCGTAATTCTACGGCATCAATATTTCCCGTTTCAATTTCATTGATAACTACGTTGTAAACCGAATTAGGTAAATTCCGGTCATTTGTGGAAGAGGTCGGATTATTTGGAGAACATGACAGAAAAAACAAGAACCACATATAGAGTGTAAAATATGCTGGCTTTTTCATATCCGCCTTTGCGAACGTTTTATGCTACATGCGGTTATTAGTATTACTTCTTGCTTTTATCCGGTTTAGCAAAAAGGACCGAATACTTTTCTAAATTCGGTGAAATTATTTATTATTATTGTATTTGCATTATGTTTTGCTATAAAACCTTCGTCCTCTAACTTTCGTAAAATGCGGTTATAGGTTTCTCTGCTTAAACCAACGTAACTTGCCATTTCCTCTTGATTTTGAGCACTTCTAATCTCCATGCCGCTGCCCTTACGGACACCCTGGTCCTGTGCCCAGCGGAGTAATGCCGAAGCAACCTTTCCCCTGGCGTTTAATAGTGAAAGTCCCTTAATTTGAGAGCCGGAACTGCGTATGCGGTGGGCAAGTTCTTTTAAAAGTTCTATGGCAATGCGGGGAGAATTCTCAAGAAGATTATAAAAGTCGTCATCTCGAATTGCAAGAATTTTTGTTTTTTCCTCTGCCACGGCATCTGCCGAGCGTGGAAAACCGTCCAGAATCGCCATATCACCGAAAAAATTGCCGGGCGTTAATATGGCAATAACAACCTCGTCACCCTCGCGGTTCAAACGGGAAATTTTTACACTTCCCGAAAGTATGAGATAAAAATGGCGCGCAGGATCCGCCTCAAGAAATATCACATCGTCTCTATCATACTGCCATACCGCGCCAACACTATACAGATAATCGAGGGTCTCTTCATCTAAATGATGATAAAGTTTCTCCTGAAGACCGAATTCATTCATGGGCGTTGAAGCTGTGAATGTTTCTATCCTGAATTATTTATGAATTTATAAATATTAAGCATTGTATTAAATAAAAACAATCTTTTTTTATTTCTTTGTCGAGCTGCGAAGCAGTCCCCCTGGGAAAGGGATTACTTTGTGGGGTTTTTTTTCACGTAATTACCCGGAGTACTTGCGGTGCGATTCTGCCGCGCAGCGGCATCATGGTAAAAAAACTTTTTAGATTAATTATTACTTATATTTGTTTCTTTTGACTTTTTCCGGTCGTTAAAGACCGTACCCTTTTTATAAAACTTGAACCTATGAATTCAGTTATGCCGCGGAACATAGAACATCACGATACTGCCTTTCTGTCTATGATACTATGGTCTCCGCCATATCTTTTATGTGACGTTTTGGTACGGCGCCGATAATTTGTTCGGCAACTTTACCGTCCTTGAAAAATATCAAAGATGGTATACTTCGAATCTGAAGTTGTGATGCTACTAGTGGATTCGAATCAACATCCACCTTTCCGACCTTTAATTTGCCTTCATATTCATTTGCAATTTCCTGAACTGCAGGAGCAACCATATGACATGGTGCACACCACTCAGCCCAAAAATCAACAAGCACCGGAATATCCGAATTGAGCACTTCCTCCTCAAAATTTTCATCCGTAAAAACAGCCTGTTCAGCCATTCATCCTCCTCTTACCATAGGTTTTATTCATCTCGCATTTCTTAAAAAGCTAAGATAAATAATGAGACTTTCAAAATAATAATATTTTACGAGTAAAAAGCCGTTTTTTTGCAAGTATAAATTCCTACTTCATCTTTACTGCAGTGCCGTACACAAGAATTTCGGCGGCGGTGCCCATAACATCGGCAGAAGCAAACCGTATATTCACAATTGCATTAGCGCCGAGCCCCTCTGCTTCCTCTATCATGCGATTTATAGCTTGTTCACGTGCCTCTGTGAGCATTTTGCTGTAGTCCTTCAGTTCGCCGCCGACAATGGATTTCAATCCGGCGCCTATATCTCTGAAAATGTTTTTCGCCCGGATGGTATTTCCCCGCACCAATCCTAATGTCTGATAAATTTCGCGCCCGGCTACTTCGGGAGTTGTTACAAGAATCATTTATACCTCCGTTCTTAATGTAAAAAAATAATACTCAAGATACAAAGAACATTTTTATTACCGGACGTCGTACCTGATAAATGAAACATACGCACCGACAAAGAAAACAATAATAAACCCAATCAATATAATAAAATCGGAGAGCGCACCGCTGATTGAATCACTTAATCTTTCCGGCTGAAATTGATGCTGGGGCATTGTCGACAAATCCGTATCGCCTTCCTGCTGTCCTGTCTGCATATTAATTGTTTGCATCATTCTTTCATTTACCCATACAGTAAATTCACGTTTATACTCTTTGATTGTTTTGAGATAACTGTCATGCGCATTTATACCTGTTTTTGCCAGTCTCATTGAACCGAACATGAGTGCGGAAGCAGGAGAAATACGTGAAATATTTGTTGCATACTGGCGTTGTTTATCTTTTTTAGACTGATAATCCGCTTCCAAAGCAGCATTCTTTTCATCGATTCTTCGTGTGAGGTCCTGCTGCAGTTCCTCAATATATGTCCTAAGATTTTCCCGGTATTCATCAAGTTTTTGCTGATATTCAGGGTCGCTCTGAGGCACGTTAAATGGATTTTCCCTGCTATAGCTTTGCCTTTTTTCCATTGCCTCAGTTTGAATATCCTGAAGATATGCATCTTTTTCAGCTGTAACTTCATGAACTGAAGGGATTGGGTATACCTGGCTTGCGGTCATCACGGCAGCTTTTGGAATGATAGTTACAAAGGTAACCCAGATGAAAAGCAATATGAGAAAGCTCGTCGATGACTTCTGTGTTAATGTTGAAACAAAAAGTCCTAAGGTAAAAAAGACCGACAGGTAAAAAAGAAACAGCAAAAATATCAAACCTAAACGTCCCCAATCTTCACCGGATAGAGAAATATTCGAAATCATTAAAATTAGAATTCCAAGCATGAGGGGAATGATAAGCGGCAGTAAAAGGCTTATAAATCCTCCAATCGTTTTGCCGAGTATTATGCGGTCTCTTGGAACGGGATTTGAAAGTGTAAGTTTTAATGTCCCACGTTCCTTTTCACCGACGATTGCATCAAATGTAAATAGAATGGCAAAAAGCGACAGGACGATTTTTACTATAAAAGATAGATCAAGCGCACCGAAAACCGAAAATATAGGATTGCTGTTGTATTTTGAATCCTCAAGATTTGGATCGTATGCAATATTGACCGTTGCAACTCTGCCGACAGACTGCTGAATTCCGCTTACGATTGTGCTAAGAACCTGTGGCGGCTTATTTATCTTAGTGCCTATTCCCGCTAATGTCATATAAGACGGCTGACTTTCAAGGTTTTCCCGGTTTAATCTGAAGGCTGCATCGTATTCTTGCTTTTCCGCCTTGTAATTATTAATACCTGTAACTACTGAAAGCAGTATCAGTATTGTACAGAGTAAAAACGTGAAAACAAATTTCGGGCTGGTAATTGTCTCTAAAATCTCTTTTTTAATAATATCACGCAGCATAGTTAATCTCCTTTACTTATGTCGATGTTAATAAAAAATTTCCACTACAATTAAACACTTCTTATGAGCTGTGAGCCGAAAGCTGGCAGCTGAATTTCAAGTTAGGGCACTTCGAGAGTTATTACAAGTATCATTTGTACTTACAGATTTAATGTATGAGAATTATATTCAAGATACAAACAACATTTTTATCACCGGATGTCGTACCTGAGAAATGAGACGTACGCACCGACAAAGAAAACAATAATAAATCCAATCATTATAAAAAAATCGGGAAGCACTCTTGCGAAGGAATTTCGCAAGCTTTCGGGTTTAAAATTATGTTCGGGCATGTCGCTTATATCGATTTCCGGCATCTTGCCCTCAGCTATTTTAGTAAAATCAAGGCTTTTCATTGCTTTATTGGTAGCCCATTCGGAATATATAGGCTTATAAGACCTAATTGAATTGAGAAATCGTTCATGCTCTTCAATTCCCGTCTTGCCGAGGCTCATGGCACCGATCATAAGCGCTGACGCAGGTGAAATACGTGAAAAATTCAGCGCAAGCATCTGCTGCTTGAGGCGTTTCGCATGGTATCCCTCATCAATTAATGCATTATGTTCTTCAACTTTTGAGTTGAACTCTATCTGAATTTCCGCAATGTAATCTGTCAATTCTTTTTGATATGCGGCAATTTGTTCTTGATTTCCCGGATCTCCCTGAAACGTGTGTTCCTGCTGCCACTTCGTCATTTCCGGCAATAACTTTGCTTGTTCTTCCTTTTGGAATTCTTCTTTTTCGGCGTTTATTTCGTGAACCGACGGAATCGGGGATATCCTTGCTGCGACCATCACAGCAGCTTTCGGTATAACCGTAACAAACGTTACCCAGATAAAAAGCAAGATAAGCAGACTTGATGAAGAACGGCTGGTCCGTGCGGAAACAAAAAGACTTAGCGTAAAAAATACCGATATATACAGAAGAAACATCAGGAATATTAAACCGATCCTGATCCAATCATCTCCGGTTAGCAAGATGTTCGGGTAAATAACCAGTAAAATTAAACCTAAAAGGAGTGGAATAATTAACGGCATCATCAAGCTGATGAATCCGCCGATCGCCTTACCCAGGATTAACCGGTCCCGTGGTATACTGTTTGACAGCGTGAGTTTCAGGGTACCCCGCTCCTTTTCGCCTACAATAGCATCGTAAGTAAACAGGATCGCAAAGAGGCTCAGAACTATCTTGATGATAAACGTCAGGTCAAGTTCACCAAATATTGCAAAGACCGGATTACTATTATATTTTGAGTCGATTAAATTGGGGTCTATTGAGGTGGTCACGGTAGCCCGGCGCCCGACCGCCTCCTGTATACCGGAAATGATGGAGCTCAACACCTGCGGAGGTTTGTTTATTTTTGTTCCCATAGACAACAATGCGCCAAAATCCGACTGGCTATCAAGGTTTCTCTTATTCAGCGCTACGGCTGTGTTGTATTCATGCAATTCCGATGTGTAATTGTTAATACCGGTATAAACTGACAGCAGGATCAAGATTACGCACAACAAAAACGTAAAAACAAATTTCGGGCTGGTAATTGTCTCTAAAATTTCTTTTTTAATAATATCACGTAACATTGTTTTATTCCTGTTTTTGTATTGATTATGGCAATTTTAACGTCATTTAATTTTAAAACGCCCTGTTTTACAGCTAAAAGCTAATAGCTGAACGCTGAACGCTTATTAATTTACTTCTCCATGTTCATGCATATAATGCAAATAGAGCTTACTGAGGTCTTCACCTTCCAGTTCCGACTGCGTCCTTAACATGACCAGTTTGCCCTGTTTTAAAAATCCGATTCTATCCGCAATATATTTAGCGCGGAGAATGTCATGTGTGGACATGAATATTGCCTTACCGCTTTCTTTGAACTCCAGAAGTAGATCGAGAAATTCCGCTGCTGCTTTAGGATCGAGACCGGCGGTCGGTTCGTCAAGGATAATATTCGGCGCATCTTTTATCATTAAAATGGCGATGCCCAGCTTTTGCCGCATTCCTTTGGAGTAATTTTTTGTGCGCATGGTATAGGCTGATTCCTCCAATCCCACTTTCTGAAGTGCCCGGCGGTAATCCTTCTTTGACAATAAACGTTTGCCGGCGAGTTTCGCAAAATAATCGAGATTCTGAAACGCAGTGAAATTGTCGTAAAGCATTACATTTTCAGATACGAAAGAAATGTAACGTTTTGATTTTAACGGCTCCTTAGTAACGTCGATGCCGTTAATGAGAGCCGTACCTTCGGTCGGGGGGATGAAGTTCAGGAAAAGATTAATTGCTGTGGTTTTTCCCGCGCCGTTGGCGCCGAACAGGCAAAATATTTCTCCCTCTTTCACTTCAAGATTGAGATTGTCAAGCGCCAAAAGACCATCATCGTAGCGTTTTGTAAGATTTTTTGCTTCTAACACAGGTTTCTCCTTTCGATATTTTATTGTATTATTGTATTAGTAATATACTACACTAAAATAATAATTTTTCCGTTTTAATGCAATAAATTTTTAGTTTTTATGGGAAATTGTTTTACCCGGTTTATTCATAAAAATCTTTGTTTGCATATAATTTAACACTTTTAATGAAAAATTAAAAAGTATTTATCGGATTTAATGATAAATTTTCAATTCAATGTTTATCATTTATTATTCCCGGTGGGTATTAACTTACATTGCCGGCAGCAAATACTGCTCAAGATGTAAATATTGCTTATTTTATAGTTGTAGTTAAAATTCCGATTAGCAGATGAAAATAAACAGCAGATTCCCGTGTCGGCTTTTAATACCTCACAACCATTTGTAAATTTATCCTTTCTTCATTCAACACATTAAGTATATAAAATACTTTTAAAAATTGAACCTAAAACGCTTGCTTCATGCCAAAAAATGTTGATATTACGGTAATATACAAATTACAGGAGGTTATCATGGGTATTAAATTAAGTTTATTCGGGGAGTTTTTGATTAAGTCTGCGCCTGCAAAAATTCTAATTGCAGTATCCTTAATTTTCATTAATTTTTCTCTATATGTATTTTTAGCCCCTTCCGGTGTTTGCGGACAGGAAAAAGAAATCACGGCAGTTTCCTTCCCGGATCCGTGAGGTGTTCCACTGGAGTAATCATTTGCAGGCGAGTCTATAATGAAAGGGTATGGCTTGTAGGTCGAGTATATCTTCTCCCCCTCGAATTTCCTGCCATACACAGCTCACCTTTAGAATGAGTGTTGAGTATTGGAACAGCGGTAATAAATGGTTGAGCGATGCACGGGTCTGCCAATGGGGTAGGTGAGGGGGAAAAGGGAAAATTGGAGAACGTCAGCGCTCAGCGGCTCGCGCTTTTTTCGGGTCCACTGGAGCGCCTTGTTAAGCGCCTCGTAGACCGAGTTATCTCCAGAAGCGATCTTAGCGCCTCATTAACTGATGCCGAGTCATGGAAAGCTTTAGCAATATCCGCCTCAAGAACGACTACGTTAGAACCTTCTTCGATTAGCCTTTTATAATATTTCCCTCGGACGGCTTTTGAATAATCGAAATTGTACTCCGGACGTAATTCTTCCTTGATCTTTTTATTTCTACCCTTCATGCTTTTTCCTCATCCCATTCGAAATGCACGATTTAATCCTTCAATTCTATGTAGATTGAGAGCCTAACTATGGTTTATACAGATCATGTATAATAACCTATATACAGCACATACAGCTATATAACACCCAAATGTGATAGTAAGAAAAAACCATTCCCGCTCAGCGGGATAAAACCCTAAATATAAATCGTTTACTATAAATACAATTTGATATTACAAAATTTTTCCTCTATTTGCAAGAATTTTTCCCTTCGTTCATTACTATGGGCTTTCCATTCATAGCTCACATTTAGAATGAGGATTGAGTATTGAAACAGCGGTGATAAATGGTTGAGGGATGCATGGGCTGCCTTTGGGACGGGTGAGGAGGGAGAAAAAAGTGGAGAATGTGGGCGTCAGCCGCAGAACCGCTCAGGACTAGCCTTGAAAACTGAAAAGAGCTTCAGATCACGACAAAGCAGACTAAGATCCGAAGCGGTTCAGTCGGCTGGACGCAATGTTAGACTGCCTCATGGTGACAAAGCTCTTTCTATCAAATCGAAAGAAGAATAAAAGAGTAGTCAAAATGATGGGAATAATAGCCAGAACTATAAATGCCATGCGGGTCCCATAGACGATTTGATAATGTGGCAATGTGATGCCAACCAACAATCCAATTGGTAAGATCGTAAGAATCAAGAATGTGCTCTTACGAAGGGTTTTATTCTCATCCTTGGAGTATAAAACTAATGCACTTATCAGGGCCGAGCCAATATTATTTGCTATTGTCTCTGGACCGGTACTTCTATCAACATTTTTTTTTACCTTTTCCCTAAGAGTAAGCAAATTTCGGAGAACAAAAGCAGATACAGGAAATAGCCAAAAGAGTACCTTATAAAAGAAAGTAATATCAAGTTCTGCTGGAACGAGAGGTGGTTTTATTTTGTTCGACGTATCTATCTTGTCGCCAAGCTTTTTCTCTAAGAAAAGCTTTTTTCGAGTTACGCGGTCAACGTAAGATGAGTATGGCAACCTATCATCAAATATCTCCGGATCCCAAACAGTAAATTTTTTCTTAATGTACTCCTTGTATAAGATCTCACAAATGGCTCGATTAGCATCATTTAGTTCATAAAAGTAAACCCAATTCTCGGAAAAAATAAGAGAGAAAGGGAGAATAAAAGAAAAATAAACTCGCACCGAATCATTCAAAAAACTAACGAATGACTCTTTATAATCTCCAACGATGGGCACCTTGACTTCATTGAAAATTTTGTCGTCCAATGCAATGTCGTATTGCTTCAAGAGATCCTTTATGAAACGCAATTTTAATTCAAGATCACTAATAAAAAAGTTTATTAGGAATTGATCATCGTCAATGAACACTTTCAAACGTTTTTCAATATCAAGAAACTCATCGGGTAGGTTTGGCCATCTTTTCTTCAATTCTGTTTTGCCAGCGGTTGTCCAATAATTCCAATCGCCCAGAAATATATCCTCAACTACTGCTCCGAAGCTATACCTATCGTCCAATGAACGTTCGTCCCACCCCCAGCCACCTCGGAACTGGAAAAGAGGTACATATGTTCCATACTTGGCGAGTGTAATTGATTCTTTGGTTGAATCCGATTCTGCTGCCTTTTTATTAAGTTCCCAGTATAGGTCTCGTTTTTGATCAAGATAGCTGTGAAAAATCTGTTGATTGCGTAAGAACTCAGATAAGCGTTCATATTCATCTTGGAGTTCCTTAGTTCGCAAACTGTCTTGAGAAAGTAGGCCAAATAACGCAAATGATAACAACAGACCTATCACAAACAGAATACTATTTTCTATAGTCTTGAGATTTTCATGCATCGTTGTAATGACTCCACTGTGCCTCGTTGGTTACCCTTATAACTTTGGCATCACCTGCGAACGCTTCAATCGCGACAGAATCGGTTTGGCACCCCGCTTGGAGCATATGAGCGGGTTGACGAGAGCGCTAGTCAGTATGCATGCGGTGGTTAGCCAATGTCTCCAGACAATGTTATGCCTTCAAGGATATGGCACTATAGGCATAGAGTTTAGAGCAATTTGCCCGGCTCGCTGCTCGGAAATCACTTTATAGCTGGAATCCACCCTTTTTCTGACTTTACATATGCCATAGAGAAAATCTGCGAACAATGACCCATACTCTTCAACGGTTGCCCGGAGTTTTAGTCCAGACACAATCCCATGTCTCTGCCCTAAATCAGAATTGGCACTCTGTTTGAATTTCTTGATGTCGTTGAAGGAGATCCCAATATCCTCAGCCAATTCCTTCCATCCAATGTTACCCGCGCGCAGAAGCCATTCCATTCCCCGATATATGAAGAAGACTGCCTCTACAGGATTTTGTAATGCGGCGTACGCGTCCTCAGATGCTCTTCGGAATAACGTGTTTTGGCAAATGAACGGATACCAATCTTCCAGTTCATTGAGTGCCTGATCATCCCTGGTC
>LJUD01000043.1 GCA_001304035.1 bacterium SM23_31
CTCAGCTTTTTGCGCACCCTGCTGAGTTACTTTTATATTAAGTTGTTTTGTTGTCACGCTTAACCCTTAATGCTTTATTAAATTCAACTTCCATTATTTGAAGCGCATCAACCCATACCGCCGGTAGTTCATCTAAGACATTTCCATATGATAAAATATTGTGTGATTTTAAAAGATTGAAACGCATTAAAAACTCGTTTATTTGTGATGTGAATATTAGCGGCGCGTGTTTTATGAAAGTCATGTAATCAATGGCAAGTATCTGGGAATCATCTTGCTTTAACATCCAATCTATTATGTCTTCTTCATTTTTGAATATACCAATTTGAGTTTTAATGGGAAAACTTTGTACTTGCATTTCAGCTTCATAAACACTCGCCCATATACTGACAATTATTTTTTTTTATCTTCCTCTGAAATGAATAGAGTTTTAAATACCTCTGCGCCCGCCTCGTAAATTTCTGCGTCACCCCATTTATTTAATTCATCCTCTGTTATTCCAGTCGCATATATTACGCATTTCCCGCAAGTTACTAAAGATACTGGAATATTCTCGCGATAATTCTTTAGAGCCAGATCTTTAATTTCCGCTCTTTGAAAGAATTTAAGCGGTTTTAATTCTATCTCTCTGCCGGATGAGAGTTTTACCATGATCTATCGCTCCCGTCTGCTACTGTAGCGGTACACATACCGCCGCCGGTTTTAAATAACGCCGTAAATGGAACATTGACCGCATGGCCTCTTTCATCTCCATGCTCATCGTCCACATCACCAAAAGCGACATTATCACAGAATACAGCGAAATGCCCCGCTACGCCCGCACTCCCGACTTGCAGATCAAGTTCTCTTAAATTGCCCTGTTTTGAATCTGCAAGTAAGTCATCGGTTGCGGTATCCCATTTGACTAAAAGATTTCCCGTTACATCATACTGCGGTAAAGCGTAGCTTTCTGCGTTACCTGACGAGTTACCACCGATTCTTACTGCATTATTCGTGAAAGTAACATCAAAACCATATAAAACAATATCGACATTATTTATTTGCTTTTGTGAAAATTCATGGCAATTGAAATAATTAGCCGCACTATATGCCCAGGTACCGCTCAAATTTGCAGTCGCTGTCGAGCTGAACCCGCTTATAAACTCACCCGACGCTCTTAATCTACCGTCGCCCGTTAAATCTGCCGTCAATGTTAAAGTCCTTAAAATACAACTTGTGTATTTCCTGTCCTTGCTGGATAATGTCCTATTGATTGCAACAGTCATAAAATAACCAGCACTTGCAGAATAATCGGGCTGTGTCGTCGAAGAAGTCCACACGAAATCCTTAGAATACGGAGTAGTTGCACCCTCTGTAACATTACCGAACACGCCATATAAAAGATCAGCGAGCATTGTTCTTCTTACTATTAAATCAGAAAAAGATATTACTCTTATCCCGCCATCCTGTGTGAAATAATCATCTGTGTCTAATCGTATCCTGGAACCATTGGCTTTATAATCAATATTTCTTATAACGCCTTCATTTATTGATGGGACGGGTCCTTCCATCTGGACAAATGCAACATTATCCTCAATTACTGCTCCGAATGTGCTTTCTTCGGATATGCCCCATTTTGTTTCAGTTCCCGCTTTTACAATTCCGTCTATTGCCATTATTCCTCCTTATCAGGAACCTTATCTAAGATCTCGTAAATATGCGGATATTCATCTATTTTATTTTTCGGAATATCTACAATTTTACCCTCTTGTAATTTCCTGAAATCTTTCTTGTCAAGTTTTAAAGATGCATTTCTGTAATATTTAAAATCTTCTTTTGCTTTTACCTTAGCCATTGATATTATTCCTTGTAATTAAACACGTAAATTTTATACCCATTGTTTCTTCATTTTCTACGTCTTCCAATTCCGATAAAGGCTGAAACGGTGAGGTGGAAATCTCTAAATTGTGCCACCTGTAAGTACCATCGTTATAAGATGTGTTATTATCAAGTAGTCGTTTCAAATGTTCTGCCTCATCGCTCCACATATCATAAAATGCAATTCTTTCGCTTTTTCTTCTAAGATCAAAATAATAAAGAATCTCAATCTCATATTGTCTTGTTTCACCGTTTGCAAATTTAGAAAGTTCGGTTGAATCTAAAAGCCATATTCTAATATATTGTCCTCTGGTCATATGCGCCGGATTAAATTCAGATTCAAAAATAATCGGTAATGGCTTAAATTCAGTTAAAATTAAATCGTGCAACGGATCAATGATATTTGTTCTGACTTGATTTGTATATACAATTGTCATCTTTCAAGCTCAATAGATCCAATTTTAGAAACAGTCGCGCTATCACTCATCGGGAAAACTTCAATATCCCAATAATCACCCTCGCCGAAAGTACCGTAAAATACAGCATATATTCCAGCATATATTAAAATTCGTCTTGAATTATCGGTAGTATCGAAAGTATCCTGTGTTTCTAAATCCCAATTAGTTCCGCCGTCTCTTGACAATTTCCAGGTTGCCGTACCAATCGCGCCGGCAGTATCAATTTGCAGTCTCCATCGTTCATATTGTGCGCCGGTATATTTACCAAGAAACCATACATAAGCAGTTGCGGTATTATCAGATTTAGGATAAATATTAAATCCGCCTATTTCGCGCCCGCTGATTTGTTCCTGCAGGACCATGTCGCCATCACGCAATTGATTTAACCATCCCTTTTGTTCTCCTGGCTCTGGGTCCGGGTTCCACGCTTCCTTGAAAAGTCTTTCGCCGTTCGGGTCTGTCGGAGTTCTGCGTTTTGCAAGAAACGCGCACGTAAGCAAAGCGCAACATCTAACTATCGGATATTCATAATCAGCCGTATCATGTGTCTTAATAAGTCTTGGCATTAATGGCGTAGTATAGCGGGAATTTAAAACAGAATCCATGAATTGCATCGATTTATCGCGCATATTATCTTTTAAAGTATCCCAATCTTCGCCCGATGTTATTAGTGTTGTGCTTTGCGCAGTTGAAGTTAAATCATCGGAATCAGTCGCATGAACATATACCACATCATTATCTGAATCATACCACCAACTTCCGGCATTTGCCTGGACTGTCGCGATAGATGTTTTTTCTGTTAATTGAACATCATTATCAAACACCATATTAATCTGACCGCAACCATAAACCGCGTATGTATTCGCCTGACCGGAAACAGCAACAAATCCCTCAAGAATGAATTTTTCCTGATATCTCTCTATGTCCGGGAAAACATCGGTAAGATCGGTTGTAACATTACAATATGCCATCAGTTTCCCTCTAAGACTGAATTACCATAATCTGTCGTTGTGCCGGATGTGTCCGGTGTAATAGTTAACAAACACGCCCCATTTAAATATGACACATTTATCCATCTTGATGTTATCGTATCAATTCCCGTACTTCTTATTTCAAATCTTACTTGCGGCGCATATGTCCAATAACTTTCACCAGATAAAGTGAATTGAACAACTGTTCCGGCATCTTTATCATCGTTTGTAACATATGCCGTATCATTCAAAGATTCTGTCAATTGTTGCCATGTGCCACCGGCATTGCCAAATTGTATATAAATCGAATCCGCAGATGTTGCACTTGAAATTGTATCATTTGTTACATTCTCAAATATTAATTCCCGGATTGGCGTATTTTGTGCAAATAAAAATATCGGCACAAATAAAAACATTATAATTTTAGCCATTCCAAACCTCATGTAATTTTGTTTTATCAATTCTCTCCGCGCTTTTTTCAAATTCTTTGCGGATTTTCTCTTTAAGTTTAGGATTATCAGTTTGCCGGAGTTTCTTTAATTCGTCTCTGTATTCTCTCTCGGTACTTATTTCAATATTTCTTCTAAGATTTCGTTCTTTATCGGCTCTGCTCGGCATATATTCTCCTGTATCGTATTATAAGTCTTGGGATCATCTATCTTTATTTTATCTAACCTGGTTTGATAAAAACTATGGAATAAATCCTGATCAGAAATAATATTAGTAATATGCCCGCATTGGATTTTAGGATCTATCAATATTTCGAATCCGGCCTGTTTTACCTGTTTCCAAAAGAATACATCCTCAGTCGCGTCTCTAATGCAATATTTAGTTCTGTATTTATTCAATGGTTCACGTGCGAAAGATTCCTCATCAATCGTAATCGGATTAATTCCATATCTGAAAAATTCCGGTTTAGATCCACCGTAAATATGATCTGCATCCATTATATTATCAAGATACGGTTTTATTTTATCCACGTCTTTTTTGTTTAATGATTTTTTTATTCTATTGACCGCTTCATTTATCTGTATTTTATTTGAATACATTTGTGCTATTTTTTCAAACACTATACGATCAATTTTTACGCACCCCATACCTATCATATCCGCATTAAAAAAATCTTCTTTCGGATATTCCATTATCGGGGTAAACCAATTAAACTTGCCGGATTTTTTACTATCTTTCGTCTCTTTATAAACTATCGGAAAGAACGGTGCTTTTTTAAGAAAATACATCCCGCTTACAATCGGTGCGGGATTTTGTAATAATCTGAAAAGCATATTCTGCGGGAACGTCTGATCTGCGTCAAACCAGATAGAAGTATCAAATCCCTGCTCAAGAATTTCAGCCGCCGCCATATTTCTATTAGCATCTATGGGGAATGTCGGCGGTGCTTTTATTTCTAATCGTGTAATAGTAAAGGGTAAATCTTCGAGGCGATCCAACAGATGCGAGTATGTTAACAAAAATGTATAAAAAGTGTCCTTTGGTAATGAATTGAGTGCAGACGGAATAATTAAAGCAACCCTCATAATTTACCCATCTCTTTTAATTGTGGTTTAAATCCTTTGAAATTCTTGTCTTTAAAATTATAAATATCAAGATTAATTGTTGTACCCCAATAACGGAAATATCTTGGATGTACTCCTAAATAATATTCGACCACCGCCTCCTGTTGTTTCTCCGTTAAGGAGGCGGGATCAAATTTAATATCAGCCATATATCACCTTAACTTGAAGTTGAATACAATTTGCAAACAGCCGAATCATAAACAACACCGGATGAGTCTGCCCAGTTTAAAACAAGTTTAGTCAATCCAAGATCCGGCGCGCGGTCTGCTTCAATGCCCTGCTCAGCCATCCATTTAAATGCATATCCAATGCCGCGTTTGCTGAACAAAAGCCCATTATAGCAATTGGCTGTCGCCGATACCGTACCACTTCCGATACGATTCGATATAAACCAATTCACGCCAAGGAAATTGCCGCGACCACTCGAAAGCATAGCATCACTTACCACATTGCCAATTGTGATTGCCGTTGTATTCGTCGCGACTGTTACCGGCATAAACGTTGCTCTGATCATATCCCATTGATGGGGATGAAGAACGCCCATAAGAGGATCATCAACCTCATTTTTCTCAAGCAATAATATACCATCTCTTATATATGCAAGAGTTAAATCGCCATTTGTTACACCGGTTCCGGTCGTCCAGTTGGTTGTTGCCGTAACGATACCAAAAATAGACGCATCAATTGCTTTAACCATCGCCATTCCCATCGCTTCGCCGATCTGGGTCGCTAAATTTCCTGTAGCGGATGCAACCGCTAAATCGGACGGACCCACATAAACAGCGCGCCTTGCGACTGTTAATGTTGGCATACTTAAATCCATCTGATGAGAAGCCGGTGCCGCTGTTTCACTTACGCCGGTTGAGGCGACCACTTCGGTAAAGCGCGGAAACTCCGCCGTTACTCCGGGCTGTCCGGTAATATCCTGATAATTAACTAAAGCGCGTCCCAATGATTTGTCTTGATAGATATAATCAACTGCAAGCGTAATTTCCGGTACAAGTTCGGCTACATTAGTTACTGCTGTATAACCTGCCACTTTTAAGCTCCTTTTCTATGTTCATTAATTAGATTGCGAGCGTGTACCGCTTCAGGGCTTTGCGGCCCATACTGTGCTCTAATTCCCATATATTCTTCTGTCGTTGGCACTCGCTCACCTTTTACAAATTTACCTGTCTGCGGATGTTTCACATCTTCAGATTTAAGTTTGTTTACCATTATCATTCTTTTTTCTAACGGTAAATCATTAACTAACTCTTTGTCTTCATCTGAAAGATCGGCCATTGCCTTATCGATTTTTTCCGCCTCTCGGCGTTCCCAGCCATCGCGCCAATCTTTGTGAATTTTAAGATCCGCAATTTGATTATCCTTTTCTTCAAGTTGTTTTTTCAATTTTTCAACTTCGGATAATTCTTCGTTTTCGCGCTCCTTTTTTTCCTGGATGAGCTTATCCAAATCCGATTTTAAGGAATCGTAATCCTTATATTTCTCACGTTCTTTCGCTAAGCGGCGCGTGAGAACCGCATCAAAATCTTCCTGACTTTCAAATACCACTTTACCCGATTTGGTCTCTTCGGTTTGAGTTGTTTCAGTTTTAGTCTCTTCAGACATAATACCTCCGTTAAATAAAAAGGGGCTCGATCAGGACGAGGGGAGGATTCCTGACCGATACCCCTCTACTACCACCCGTAATTCAAAGATCAAATATGATATAATATATAAATTTAAAATATACGAACGCAACATTTTTAATTACTGTCGTGCTTTTAATCCTTTTCCAGAACCTACCTCAACCGTTGTTACGTTCTTTATTTTCTTCCATTCTTTTTCTATTGTTTTGCCTAATCGATTTAATATCCAATTAAATTCCTCATCTGGAATGGTGGATGCAATATCTCTCCCGCGCGATTGATTACCCTCAACTATTGCCGCCGCTTCGCCATCCCAACCTATAATATAATAATCTTTTCCAGCTTCGCGGAATCGTAAATTCTTCATCGTAAGTCCGCGCAATACAAAATCCGGGTGTGATAATTGCGATGCTACTGTTGGCACTCCCTTATAACTTTTACCTGATTTTGTTTTAAATCTATTCGCTTTTAATTTCGCATATTGCTTGGAATATTTTTTAAATTTTCTACCGCGCGCATCTTCGCCTTTAGTAATCACGCGTTGATTGAATTTTGTTATATGTTCACTGGCAATTCTTTTTAAATCCAGGGGATTGAAATATTTAACTTTTTCCATACCCTTCATTTTTTCTTTCTCGCATAATATGCTTGAACTTGTTTTTTTGTCATTACCCTTCCGGACGGGCTTTTAAATTTTCCCTTATTTTTCCCTTTAATTATTTTCTTAAATGGCATCTTTAAATCCTCACCAAAATAAAAGCCATATTTATTCTATCCGTTTCATCTAAAAAATCTAATTTAAAATCCCCTTTATAAATAAATCTATAATCAGTTAACGGATTGTTTTTATCTATTAATTTATATGAATCCTGATCAAGAAACGTAAAATATTCTTTCGGGAATAATCGCGTATGTCCAGGATCACCCCATGCCCATTTGCTATATGGTGTAGGAACTACACCGATAAATAATCCGTTCGGTTTTAATATTCTGTAATATTCATTCCATTCATTAAAAAAGAATCTCCAATCTCCCTGGTGTGCTAAATGTTCTAAAATATGATATGCGTGAATTTCATCAAATTCTCTATCTTTAAATGGTAATGGATGATTATTTAAATCCCATATAATATTGGGTTCCACATCTTTATTGATATCTAATCTTATAACTTTCCCTTTA
Organism: bacterium SM23_31; assembly: GCA_001304035.1. Classification (GTDB taxonomy): domain Bacteria; phylum SM23-31; class SM23-31; order SM23-31; family SM23-31; genus SM23-31. The sequence goes on from LJUD01000043.1 coordinate 7,671, forward strand.
AATTCCTGTGTATCGCCCTCTTTCCATATCATTTTATTTTTTCTTCTACCGGCACCCAAAAGAAGAGTTTTCAAACAATAATCTCCTCTGTAAAATTTTTTATTACTTTGAATTTAGAAAATCCATTTTTATTTACATAAGTAGTTTTCTGTTCTTTGTGTTCATTATAAATTTTTAAACTATCCTCATAACAAGCGGATTGATATTCCGGCGCGAAACTTCTAAATCTTAAATCATCAGAGTGATCTATTTGTTTTATAGATTGAACATGAACGTTAACCGGTACAATCCCGGCGTGTTTACATCGCATCGCCAGGTCGGTATCTTCAGTCCCCCATCCCTCAAAACGCTCGTCATAACCGCCAAGTTTAAAAAAATTATCAGCGGATAATCCATAGATCATATTATCTGTAAAATATGGGCAAGCATAACCATTCAATTCTAATGCTTTATAGCAATCATTAATTATTCGTTCATATATAAAAGTATCTATATCCAATTGAAATAAAAATTCGCCCATCGCCAATCTATGTCCTAAATTTTTTGCTTTGCTCATATGAAAATATTTTTCATTAACTCTGTAATATTTCAATCTTCGCTTTTCAATATGCTCCATAAAATTTTCTTTGATATAATCATCCAATCCATCTTTATCACCATAATTCAAAAGCACAATTTCATGGTCTTTAGCAATATTGATGTTATGCTCAAGTGTTAATTGAGTATGTTCCAATCTATTACAAGATGTACTTATAAATGAAATCATATTAATTTAAATAAAATTTTAAATCTAATTCATCATATGACCAACAAAATACCAATAATATATAATGCCTGTTTCCGGTAAAATCAGGGGCAATATATATCCATTGGTCAATTTCTATCTGGTTCATTTCAATTCCCCTACAAATGGCAACCATTCATGCCGGCAATTCCAACCACCGCCAATAGTAAATCCAACCGGGCTATTGTTTATTTCTTCTATTGTCCACCCTGTTTGTTGGCGCGGATCAGTTAATGCCGCACGACATGTATCACGCGTTAATTCATCTAATGGTCCGAAATAAATAAATTTTTCAATGCCCGCCTCTTTAAAGTTTTCTGATTTTATCGTCCTGTCAAATACTGATATACCGGTAAATGCTTCTGTCGCGAATTTGTGCGCAATACCATCAAATTCATCAGCCAATCCCGCTATTATAGTTCTTAAACCTGCGCCCTCTATTTCGCCCCTTAATCCCGCATCTATCAGATTGTTTATTATTCCATCTTTTACAGTTAGCATCCGCATAATAGACTGCTCCTCAAGAATTTCTAATAATGCAATGCTTCTATCAGTTAATACGAGCGGAAATCCAAGCTTGCCTCCAACCTGTTTTGCATAATTAATTAATTCCGTATGCTTATCTATAAAATTCTGTATTATGCCGTCATATCCCGCCTCTGAAAACAACTGTTCAATCGCTTCTCTTGTCGGTACGCCGCCTTTTATCACGCTTGAAATATTGATCTTTAAATAGCGCGATAATTGTTCAAACTCTTTGGAAAAATCCGCAATGAGTTTATCAATATATTTGTTCTTGCCATTTAATATGTTTTTTATATCAGGCAATCTCTCCGCCCACCTCTTCAACGGTCATCGCCAATCTATCGCGCGCCGTCAATTTACCGTTTATTTCTTTATTCTTTTTAAATTGTTCTAACTTCTCGTCTTCGCTTAAATCGGCATCCATATAATCAAGCGGAGTTTTAATGTTATGTTCAATATACCAATTCCTTTGATCGAGTTCTTCTTTCTGATTAACTGGAAAATCTATATCTGCAAAATTAACATATAATGCCTCATCCGGTAGTTGTGGTTTTAACTTGTAATAATTATTCATCGCCGATATTACTTTATATACTCTCTTCTCGCCGAATTTTGCCATGCTTACATCATCTTCACGCGCCTCAAGTAAATCTATATTCTGAACTAATAGCGAAAACCCGGATGCAGGGTTGCTTTCAATCGCCCAATTAATTGAAAGATTATAGGTATATGCTACAGTTTGAATGGCGAATTTAATCGCTTCAATTGATTCTGTTATCTTTGGACTATATCCAAGTAAAGAAAAATCACTTTCAATATCGGTTAATGCGATTATTTTATTGGGACCCGCGTTTATCTTCCCCACATCAGTCGGCGTGATTCCTTTTGCAATCGGCTGATCAAATGCCTGGTAATGTACCATTAAATTCAAATCATTCATCGCGATATTTATATTTTCATTTGCCTGGATTAAACTGATTGCCCCGCTCGTATCATATTGGTTGACAGGAAACATATCCCTTAATTCAACAAATGGAATAATATCAAATGGGTTTTTACCGTCCGGGAAATTCTCATCATATCTTATTCTGTTTGTACCAGGTATATAATCGAAATAATATTCATTGCTCCAGAATGCCCACCAATCTTTCTCTACATTATTGGGATCGTTGTCCTGTCTTTTGGGATAAGAGTAAGCAACCGGGTTCAATGGGTCCCCCTCTAAAAAATGCGCCTCGTAATATGTCTCAACAAAGAATACCCATTCATCTGTTTGTTGTTTATAGTGCGGTCGGAATAAAACTTTACCCAAGAGATTCTTATATCTTTCAGCAGATTTAATTGCTTCATCAAACATTTCATTATTAGCAAGCCATTCTGTATATGCTTCGCTCTTTTCAAGTTTGCGCTCCGGTGGATTTTTATAAACCAATGAAATTTTATTGATTATCTTTTTAGTTAAATTATAAGACACCATCGGCAAATCAGTTTTCCCGTCCTGTTTCTTGAATCCGTATTCTTTGGTATATTCATCTCTTAATTGTCTGTCCTCATAGAAATCAAGAAGTTTGTCATTAACCCGCTCGTATTGAAGTTTAACTTCCATCTTTTCTTTTGCGATGCTTTTCTTAATAATATCTTCTGATAAGTCTCTGAATAACATATCTACCTCGCTACTGTAAATGCTTCTCGTTTCTTTATCGGATATTTTTTCGCTATCCTGTAACTCCACGCATCCGAATGATGCTCCGATCCGTCTTTATCAATTCCATCATCTTTGCGTTGTGTCTGCTCTATGCTTTCGATTAATTTTTTACATTCAGGCGTGATAAATTCGAATGCTTCACCATTATATTCCCAATCAGCAAGACGTTTATTGGCACAATTCAATCTATCATTTATATTCGGATTATCTCGGAAACTCTGATCTACATATTGCCAGCCATTAGCCGAGAGAACGCGCTTTATTATATCGTAATCCGTTGAACGTGACCTGGTACCGCCACTGCGTCCCGATCTATCGCCGTAAATATAAACTAATTTATTTTGATGCTCTTTAAAATCATGTATGAATTTCGTTATTACATTTTCCGTTATTGTAGTTCTTTCCGTATATTCTTTGAATGTCAACGCAATACCTTTTCCCAAATCTTGAGCGACACTCCAGCACATCGGATCAATATTAAAATCGCACGTTAATTCTAACGGTAATCTGGGATCATATTTTAATTGTCCATTCTGCGGTATATGGATTGATGGGTTCCACATTTCAAATGCTTTATTAGAAACTGACGCGGCATAATCAATATCAAGTTCTTGCGCTATCTCCGCCTTGCTTCTGCGCCTTCTCTGTTCTTCATACCATTCATTTGTCTTTTCCGGGTGCAGTTTCCAATGGATTGTAAATATTTCTATATCACCATATTCATGCGAGCGCAGTTTATAGAAATGATTCACCTTCCCCTTTGCTGAACTTATCGCTATCCTGCATGGAGTAGCATCTCCCGCAGATGTCCACGCCTCTTCATCCGTATCTTTCCAGGATGCGAACTCATCGAATAATACCGCATTATATCTGCCACCTCTTGAGAAGTTCTTTTTATTGGATTCACCGACTATCGATGAATTTTTACTATGATTAATATGTCTTAAAAAATGATCGTCATAATTATCGGGTCGCAAGAATGCCGGTTGTTGTAATAGATTTAAACGCAATCGCGGGAATAAAGATTTCGGATTGCCGGACTGATCGACATCATCCTGTGTTTGTGATCCAACAAGAAAATCATAATTATTGTAAAACATCCAAAACCATTGAAAGACATAAAGTACACACCAGGTGATTCCCATATCACGCGATTTTTCAATTAATAAATCTTTCTTCGATTTAATATGATTGACAAGATTAAGAACAAATTGTTCCTGATATTCATATAAAGTAATAGGAATAATCGCATTCTTGCGCGGGTCCTTTGTCCAGCAAAAATTATTTATCCAATATATAATATCACCCTGACACGCATAATAAAGGCGTGCTTTCCAATCATCATTTTGCTTGGATCTAAGAATCAGCTCGTATCTCTTTGTTAATTTCTGCAATTATTTCTTCCGGCGTTTTATTTGAAATTTCTTTTATTTTTTCTTCTATACTTTTATGTTCATGTTTAATGTCTGCAATTAATCTATCCGGTGCCTTGCCCTCTAATCTATCATAAATAAGATTGACAAAATGTATGTCCCCAGCCAATGCGCGCGCCCATATTCTTTCCGCCAAATCAAGCAGTCTTTTACGTTTTAACGGCCCGTCTTCAAGATTGCCAAGTTCACGTAAATAATCAGTAATGCAATGTTCTTTTTTTGGTCTTCCTCCGCGATACCCCTCCTGATTACCTTTTGCGAATTGTCCTTTTTCATTCCGTATTTTTCCGGTGTTTTTTTCGGTCATATTATTTTTCCTAATAAAAAAGGGACGACTATATTAAAAGTCAATCCCCTCGTTAAATATAATATAAAATACGTTATTTAATTATACGAACGCAATAAAATTTAATTATCTATATATTATTCAAAATAATTTTAATCCCAATCTTCTTGCTTCGTTTTCTTCTATATTTGCGCCTTTACTATTTTCAGATCCTGGTATTCTGAAATATGCATCACAGACTTTTAAATATTCCAAATCTAATTTCAGCCATTTCTCCCATTCATGCGGATAAATTAAATGCCAAAAATGCGTTAAATGCGGGCAATATGGATAATGCCCCGCTTCTAAAAATCGCGACATCACCATTTGTGTAATGACCGGATATAAATACTTTCATAATAGATTTATTTGCTCCTGTTTTTTTAACATATCTCTACTTTTTAATTCTTTGAATATTTGATATGCCTCACTTTTTGGTTGTGATTGTCCTAATCCTTTACACCAATAATCATTTCTAAGTATTGTTTTACACATTCTCCGCCAAGATGGAACCCATTGTTTATTTTCCAACTCAATAGGTGCTTCATCTGGTATTATTTTATATCCCCTGTCATTCCATCCCGAAATAAATTTTTTAAATCTATAAAGATAATGATTTCTCGTTTTTTGAGGCATACTCTTTAAAAGTAAATTGCAAAAACTTTCCCAAGTATGACCATTTGGTTTAGTTATTTTATTATATCCAGTTATATTTCCACTTTCTTGAATATATAATGCACCTGAATTTGCTCCATTTACTCTTGCAACAAGTTTATACCATGTTTCTGGCTCTAATATATGATACAACCATAGCCCTCTACGTTGATCGTCGCCATATGGCTGACATAATCTTTGTAAACTTAATTTAACACCAGCCATATTCATCTTATCATATATTTCATTATGCGGTTTATTTGGGAATTTCCCATGATATATCCATATATCTTCAGTTTTCCAGTCATAAATTGGATAAATATTATAAAGATGTTTTTTAATTTTTGTCGTCCATTTATAATTTTTAAATAATAATCCTTTCTTTTCTGCAGCTATCGCCCTATATCTATGCAAACTCTCATCTGCCCTAATACCTATAAAAGCTGCAGTATCAATATCATCCGCATACCATTCACCGAAAAGAACCATAAATTCTTCAAATTCCATTTTAGGTATAAAAAATGGGTAATCATTTTCTGTTTTCGCAAAAATCGGTATTTCACGAACCCAATAATCTTTTTTATCAGGGTCCCAACATACCCAACGTGGTTCATAATTCGATACAGCATTTCTCAATAATAATGGTACGCATACCCAATGTAAATCTATATTAGAAGAATACATATCGATTAATTTTTTTATATGTTTTATCGTATCTTTATATTGTGCTTCGAGATCAATTATTAATAATCCAACAATTCTATCTCTCTTTATCGCTTCATCTAAAACAAGATGAGTTAAAACAGAACTATCTTTCCCGCCAGAAAAACTAATATATATCTTTTCAAAATCATCAAATATTTTAGATATTCTATTCTTCGATGCATCTAAGACTGTATAGCTTTGATATTTTTTTACTTTCATCAATATATTTCCACTTGTCTACCTTTAGAGATTGCGGAATCAATATCAACTTCATCCATATTATTTTTTTTGAGCCATTTGTTTAGATATTTAAGAGCAATATTATTAGCCTTATTTTTCTGATCATCTGATAATAAATGCCATCCGGGACTAAATCTCGCTGGAACGCCAGTCATATAACAAACCGCCGCTTGACCTAACCAGGCTAATCTGTTCATGGCTTTATTTGTCAAATAATGTTCACAGCTATTCTTCCATTCTACTATTATTTTTTCTAAAGCATCTGAAAATTTATCTTCATCGCTTAATATATTATAATATTCTTGTTCGCATTGTTCCGCTGTTTTTCCATCCTTTGTTGTATTGTAAAAACCAGCTATAAAACATTCCCACTTGTCATAAGTATGGAATACTCGGTCAGGATCTGATGTATTTGCGGTTCTAAATTTATTCTCATCCTTTTCATCTTCAGATACAGTTCCATCAAATTCAGAAAATTCGTCCGCCTCTGAATCCTCAATTAACCATGCCTTTGAAAAATCCTCATCTTTAAAAAGATCCTCTAATCCAGAGATTTGGCATAATCTTAATATTTCATCTTCATCCATACCAAGTTCTTTACTTATTCTTTCATTTGTCCAATTTCTATTTTTTAATTCTATGACTATATCACTCATTGCATCTATTTTGTGTTTTCCGCGCGCTCTATTATGTCTTATCGTAGACGCTATTCTATCACTTCTACTTGTCCTATTACTATTAACAATTGTTATCGGTAAATAATTATATATTCTATCGGAAATATCTTTTATCTCACGACCCACTCTATTTCTATGAAATCCATCTATTACTTCATAATTATTATCTTTATCCCAAGCAACTATGGGTTGTGTATACCCATCCTCCCTAATTGAATGTTCTAATAATTCCATTTCTGGCGGAGCAACGGCATTTGGATTATAATCATTTGCATATACAGAATCATTTTTAATCCATAAAACACAATCAACTGGTTCATATTTTAATGGACTATATTTATGAAGTTCTAATCGTATTTTATTTATAATATTTATTTTTTCTTCTGCGGACAAATTTTCTATTTGCTTAAATTCATTAAAAATTTTCTTTAGGTTCATATTCATCCCTTAAAAGAATATATTCAATAATATGCTTTTCCATATTTATCCTTTATAAATTCTTTTTGTAATCATAACCAATTCATCCAATGCGTTTTTTATTTTAATTATATATAACGGTAATACAATCCACATAATTAAACCGCGATTGAAATTAAAACTAATAATAAAACATTGTTTAATGTTTCCATATCATCCTCCCTTTACATACATTACTTTATCTCTCGTGTATATTTTGGCACCTTTATAACCTGCGCCGTATTTATCATAATCATCCGGGATATTAGCCCATAATACCCAGCCTACACCGTTAAATCTTGAATTGCGCGTTTCT